>JBHOTF010000003.1:0-81851 GCA_042584005.1 Bacteroidota bacterium | reverse complement strand
CATGTCATATACTCTATACCTGATTTAATAATTGAGGGCTTAAGTTCTTCTTTAATACAGTATGAAGCAAAAATATTTCCCATGGTTGAATCTTCCCAACCGGGAACTACAATTGGCAGGTTTTTTTCAGCGGCTGCTAACATCCAACTGTCTTTAGGATCCATTTCATAGTAAGGTTCAAGCACTCCGGAAAGAAGCATTTTATACATGTACTCGTGCGGAAAATAACGTTCATCTTTTTCTTCGGCTTCCTTCCAGATTTTATAAATATGTTTTTGCAATCGTCTAAATGCTTCTTCTTCGGGAATACAAGTATCGGTTACCCGATTCAATCCTTTTTCTAATAAATCCCATTCTTGTTTTGGAGATAAATCACGATATTCCGGAATTCTTTTGTAATAAGAATGCGCCACCAGATTCATCAAGTCTTCCTCAAGATTTGCACCAGTGCAGGAAATAATTTGCACTTTATCTTGTCTTATCATTTCTGCAAGGGATTTCCCAAGTTCTGCGGTACTCATTGCTCCAGCAAGTGTAATCATCATTTTATTGCCTTGGGCAAGTTCATTTTCATACCCCTTCGCAGCATCAACCAGGGCCGCCGAGTTAAAGTGCTTAAAATGCTTAAGCATAAAAGCTTTTATATTCCCATTACTATTCATTTTCAAATTTATAAGATAGTAGTTTATAATATAATTTAGCCACTAAGAAGGCTGGAGCCTTTATTTCATCAATTGGTGCAAACTCTACAATATCAAAACCGACAATATTTCTTGTCTCAAACACTTTTCTCAAATATTGAATAGTTGTGTTCCAGTCTAGTCCACCCGGTTCAGGCGTGCCTGTTGAAGGCATTATTGCTGGATCAAAAACATCTAAATCAATTGTAACATATACAATCTCTGACATCTGTTTTATTGAAGTTTCAATCCAATCAGTATTTCCATGCATCTTTTCAGCAAAGAAACATTTTTCAGAATTCAAATATTGCTTTTCACTACTATCCATGCTTCTGATACCTATCTGAATAAGATTTGTTGTTTTATTTGCTTTATGTAAGGCACAGGCATGATTGTATTCTGATCCTAAATAGCTCTTGCGCAGATCTGCATGAGCATCAAGCTGCAGTACTGTTAAGTTTTTATATTTCTTTTTAAAGGCTTCAATAATTCCAATACTTATGGAATGTTCCCCTCCAAAAAATGTAAGAAACTTATTTAATTTTAGAAGCTTTAAAGTGTTTTTCAATACAAGCTGATAAACAGTTTCAGGCGAGGATTTTTCATTGATTTCAGGTAAAATATGTATGCCTTTTTTATATACTTCCGAATCGGTTTCTATATCGTATAATTCCATATTTTCAGCTGCTTCTAAAAAAGTCTGAAACCCTTTATCTGCTCCCTTGCCCCAGGTACTTGAGCCATCATAAGGTATAGACTGTAGTAGTACAGAAGCATGACTTAATGTTGAATATTTATCTTCTATTCCTGCAAAGTTTCTCATTATCAACCATTATAACCTAATATATTAAACATCTCATCTGCTGATTGTTCCTCACGGTAAACATAATCAACAATGTTACCTCTTTCATCCCGGTCAATTATTACATGTTTTGGTGAAGGAATTAAGCAATGTTTTATACCTCCATAACCACTAACAGAATCTTGATAAGCACCTGTATGAAAAAATCCTAAGTATAATGGTTTTTTTTCTTTCGCTCCATACATAGGTAACAAGACCTCTTGATTCAAATCCTCAGAGTTGTAATAATCGGAATGGTCGCAACTTATCCCTCCAATATTTACTCTGCCGTATTCATTATCCCATTTATTTATAGGTAATAGAATAAACTTTTCCTGAATCGACCATGCATCAGGAATAGTATTCATTAAACTGTTGTTAATAATATACCATGTTTCGGTATCGTTTTGTTGTTTCTTTTCAAGTACTTCAAATATAATTGCTCCTGATTCGCCAACCGTGTATTTCCCAAATTCAGTATATATATCGGGTTCTTCTATATGCTCCTTATTACATGCTTCTTTAATATTTTTTATGATTTCGTTAATCATATACTCATAATTGTATTCAAAGCCCAAATGATTACGTATTGGGAAACCACCCCCTAAATTAAAAGAATTTAAATTTTTACTTTCCTTTTTAAGTTCAATATATAACTTCAATGCTTTTTGAAATTCACCCCAATAGTATGGCGTATCCTTTATTCCTGAATCCACAAAAAAGTGTAACATCTTTAATTCCACTTTATCATTTTCCCGAATATCTTTTTCAAAGAAGTTTATTATTTCTGTATGAGGAATACCTAAACGAGAGGTGTAATAGGCAGATTGTGCTTCCTCGTTTATTGCCATGCGCAATCCGATTTTTAGTTTAAACTTCGTCTTAATTTTTAATAGCCGGTTAAACTCACCAATACTGTCAAGAATTATTATTGAATTCTCAAACCCGGCATCCTGCATACTGATAATTCTTTTCAAATAATCTTCAGTTTTGTAACCATTATGAACAATTATCCGATCTTTTTTTATTAGTTTCTTTTTATAAAGATTAAGAATCAAGTCAATGTCGAAGGATGAAGATGTTTCAAGATTGACATTATGCTTCAGTGCTTCCTTTATAACGTGATAAAAGTGATTGCATTTAGTGCAATAACAAAAATAATATTTCCCCTTATATGCATTGTTTTTAATTGCACGGTTAAAAAGATTTCGAGCTTTCTTTATCTGGTCACCAATTTTTGGCAAATAAATAAATCGAAACGGAGTACCATATTTTTCTATAAGATATTTTAGAGATACTCCATGAAACGACAGAAAGTTGTCTCTTAGGTCAAAACCTTCCTGTGGAAAGTAATAACTTTGTTCAATTAGGTCAAAATAAGTGTTTTTCATTTAAATTACTTTTATGCTTTCCCAAAAATTACACATTCTTTATGATATAAACAAAATCATTACGGGCAATAAATATATAAAATAGATTGGAAAAACCGAATAAACTTGACTGCCTATGACTGGAGCAAACTTAATATTTGATTCCGAAAATGGCTGAGTGCCTGAGGCCCAAACCTAAACATCATAATATCAAGGTAAAACAATTAATTAATTTAGTTTCAAACCGACTGTTCACATAAACTGGTAAAGGATGCTCACCAGGACTGGAATTTGAAATTAAAGCCTTTTTTGAAAATACAAGTAAAATAATTAATTTGCTGAAGAATATTGAACATGTTACTTTTTGCCAATAACTAATTTGGCAGAACTTATACCTTAAGGAAAGATTATAAAACCAGATTTTATAAATATTTAACTAACAAACCATAAAACAATGAAAAATTTAATATCCTTTTTAAGAAAAATGATAGTTGTATTTTCCCTACTATCTTTAATATTAGTTGCTTGCATGAATCTAAATTCATCTGAGCTATCACAATGGCGGGGTGATAACAGGGATGGGCACTATAATGAAACTAATCTCCTGGATCAGTGGCCTGAAGATGGTCCGGAATTACTTTGGTCTGATGATGGTGTTGGACATGGCTATGCTGCACCTGTTGTAACAAAAGATAAAATATTTATTAACGGTGAGATCGATAGTATAGCTCATCTGTTTGCTTTTGATCTGGATGGTAATCTTTTGTGGAAAACCCCAATGGGCAAAGAATTTTTCGGAAGTGGATTTTCATCAACTTATCCTGGAGCAAGATCAACCCCTACAGTATTGGGTGATTTGGTTTATACTGTATCAGGAAAGGGACACATTATATGCTGTGATGTATCCTCAGGTAATTTAAAATGGGAGGTTGATATGGTTAATGATCTGGATGGATATCAACCCTATTTTGGTGTATCTGAATCATTGGCTTTAGACGAGAATCATGTTTATTGCTACCCAAGTGGATCATTCAATAATATAGTTGCACTCGACAGGTTTACTGGTGAACCAGTATGGGCAACCCCGGCGATGAAGGATACATCATCATTTTGCTCACCGATATTCATTGATCTGCCTGATCGAAAAATTATGGTAACCATGTCACATTATTATTTGCTTGGAATTGATACTGACAATGGTCAATTTCTGTGGAGTTATAATATAAAAGGCTATGAAGCTGAAGGAGATCACTGCAATACACCAATTTATTACGACGGTCATATTTATCAGGTAATTGGTGATCGTTACAGCCAGGGAACAGTAAAACTTAAACTTGCATCTGATGGATCAAGTGTTAGTGAAGTTTGGAATAATGACAAGGTAAAAAACAACTTTGATGGATTTATCATGCATAATAATCTGCTGTTCGCTACCGTACGCGGCAACTATCTCAAAGTGATGGAATTAGATAAAGGAAAGGTTGTTGATTCTCTAAAGATTGCCAATGGAGCTCTCATTTTCAGTGATGATAAGTTTTTTTGTTACGGACGTAATGGGGAAGTTAGCCTGGTTAATTACATAGACGGTAAATTTGAAATAGGCGGAAGCTTCAAAGTAAATTTGGGAAGCAAACACCACTTTTCACATCCCGTTCTTGCGAATGGAGTTATGTACATAAGACATGGAGATGTACTAATGGCCTATAAAGTAAAATAGGATAAGGTAGATTTTTCAGTTTTCAGCTAATAAATCCTAACCAGTGTTCCTTGTCAGCTGCATATTGGATATTCCGGACACTCAGAGCACCTCTATCCGGAGTAAACTGAGCATATGATTCCGAAAATGGAAGAGCACTGGAAATTGGAAGCTAAACATCACAAAATCAATACAGAACAATTACATAATTTATTTACAAACCCACTGCTCACATGAAACTGGAAATAGGTGTTCACATGGACTGGAATTTGCACTCATTGTTATATACCAACTTTTTTTATCATCTGATAATTCAACCTCAATCAACTGGGTTCTCTCCGATTCTGGAAAGAAAATTTTTAAATAATCTGTTGCTTTATCCACGGCTACTTTAGCATCTATCATAACATTAGTATTTGAATTACACCTGTTTGTCGTCAGCAATGTCCGGAATCTTATTAGTTTAAAGTTAGGAGACAGTGTAATCATATCAAAGTTAATCTTTGTATTTCAAAATCCAACCTCCTTTTCAGTAAAGTTTTCTGCTTAATTAATTCTCTTCTGGCAAGAATTTCTTGCTCTCTGCCAAAGTTTTGACTAAACTGCGTTTCAATGCAGTTTAGATTTTGTTGGGTGGGGTTATTTTTTTCTTTTCGTATAATGCTATCAATCCTAAAATTGGTCCTAATGCTAATATTGTATAAACATACATTGGGTTCATTGAATCCTGCAATACATTCAGAAGTTGGATACTAATTATCGTTATTGAGAAACCAATACAATTTACAATTGTAAGTGCGGTCCCTTTTATTTCTGCTGTGGCATTTTGAGCCACTAGCGTTGAGAAAAGAGGTGAGTCTGCTATAACAACCATTCCCCAAAAAAGAAGAAAACCAATAAATAAGCTCTCAGATTCAGCTGCAAATATCAATGGAGAAAGGAGGCAACATCCACACGACAAGAGTAGTGCTATGAATGCTATTCGTTTAGTTCCTGCTATTAGCGAGAGATATCCAACGAACACACAGGCCAATCCACCTATTCCTATGATGAGGAACGATAATAACGGAATATTATATGCAGTTTCAGGATGTTCCAGGCTATATGTCTTCAGTATAATGGGCACAAATGCCCAAAAGGCATACAATTCCCACATGTGGCCAAAATAGCCGAAGGAAGCAGAACGGAATTTGTGATTCCGAAATACGTCAAAAAAAGCTGATAGATTTAATCTATTTCCGGGTTTTCGGTATGGACCATCAGGAACCATTATCAACATCAATAAGCCACCTAACAACGCAAGAGATGAAGTTATAATCAGCACAGATTTCCATGGAAATTCATCAGTCATTTCCTTTGCTAAATGTGGAAACGCAGTGCCAATCACCAATGCCCCAACTAAGAAGCCAAGTGACTTGCCTAGTCCTTTTTCATAATAGTCTGCAGCTATTTTCATCCCAACTGGATAGATGCCCGCTAGAAAGAAACCGGTAATAAAACGAAGTGAAATGATACTTAATAAACTGTTCCCTTCCCAGATTACCCCTGCATTGAATATGGCGCCTAGTAAAGCACAGGTTAAGAATACTTTTGATGGCGAAAAACGGTCAGCAATAGTTAAAATGGCAAATATCAGCGTACCCAAAATAAATCCAAATTGTACGGCTGATGTTAAGTGCCCTAAAGCACTGCCTTTAAGGTTGAAATTCACCATAAGATCACCCATTACACCATTCCCAGTAAACCAAAGTGATGTACAGCAAAACTGGGAAATTACGATTATTGGAAGTATTAACTTAGACTGTTTCATTCATAGTTTTATTCAATTGCACCCAAGGTCTGTGTAAATCGTATGTGGTTTATATTGCAAATAGTGATTTAATTAATGGTGTTTAGCAATCCTATTTCGGAGGAATATACGCCATAGTTCATTATCATCTTTTTATAAGGTTTGGTAATCTAAAGGTATTGATTTCTGTGGTTAAAAACAATCCAAAGGACTTTTTGATTAAGCATTTCTCCACACTTCCTGTAAGTTGTAGGAAGTTCTATTGACAACATCCCATTTATATTTGGCAACATTGGTTAAACCAAAACATCTATTAAAATGATAGGAAGTTTACAGTTAAATAAAAGAATAAAGCAGAAAAAAACTGGAATTGCTAACCCACAAGGACAGCCTTCATTTGACAAAGGTTTAAAAATCGGATTACGATTTTGGGTGGAAATTCCGGAGCACCAGAGCACTTCTCACCGGAGTAAACTGAGCACGTGATTCCGAAAATGATTGAGCATCTGAAACCGGAAGCTAAACATCACAAAATCAATACAGAACAATTACATAATTTATTTTTTCAAAGCTAGCTTTTGGCCTGAGTTGCAAAAAAATAAAATTCTACTATTGTTTTAAAAGCTCATATGGATCAGCATCATCAATCCAGAAGTCCGGAAAAAAACCAACGCCTTCGCGAATCGGGAAATGGCCTGCCCAATTAAATTTAACCCAGCCGAACCGGCAAGAAATACCACTATTTGGAAGTTTTTTCACAATCTCGGCATTACCATAAGTAATACACCCCCTTGAATTTTCGCCTACCAAAACAACACCAGGAATTTGTTTGGTTACGGCAATAAATGTTTCACCTGAGGAGGCTGTATTTTCATCAATCAGTACAAATAATTTTTTATTGATCATCTGATCTTTTTTAATATCCATATTTAAATGCTCACTTATGCTTATTGGCCCCCATTTTGATGCAACATTTCCTTCGCCGCCCTGAAACATTGCATTTCCCTTGGCATAATGATAATCTCTATTATAAAAATTCTTACACCAATTACGCGCCACAATATCGCTTCCTCCCAGATTCCCCCTGAGGTCCAGGAGCGAAACCTGTGAATTTCTTAATAACCGGGCACTTTTGTAAAAATTATCAGAAATACTATCTTCAACAGCCGTACTGACTTTTAAAATTGGTATAGCCCTGTTAATATTATTTATAAGCTCCCATGGTTTTTCTTTGCTAACATTCGGATTTTTCACCCTTCCCCTGTGAAGTTCAAGATGTTCAATACATTCTTTATTACCCTTTTTTCTAAAACTGAATCTACTTTTGTCAACCTCAGTGTTGTTGAAGAACATTCCCAGGAGATACTCTGAATTATTTTTATCTGACGAAATAGTCGGGAAAAGAAAAGCTTTGTTTAATTCGGCATTAATGGCAGTTACAACCGGAACATTAATTACTTCTGCTCCTATCAATCCGGAATGATTATTATCTGACTTACTGACAAAATATTTCCCTGCTTCATTTATTACTCGTAAATCAGTAAAATAAGGAGTGTGCCTTTCTGAAAATCCTTTTCTTTTTATATATTTTTCTCCTGATAAGTCAGGTAATTTTATACTAAAATGTTCATCAATTACAGGCTCCAGGAATAAACTTAATTGTTCAAAAAGTTCTTCTCTTGTCCAGCTCCATTTCTTCGACAGTATTTTGGAATAATTATTGTACCTGTCTTTCCAGCATGATCCTTTTAAAAGCAGTTCCCATTCAAAATCATCATATCCTGCATATCTGGTTTTTATTAATTTATAAATGTAATTCAGGTCTTCAAGGGCTTGTTTTGATGTAAGTATTGTCAAATTCCCTAAGCCTTTACTATTCTCATTTTTAGAGGTTTTTACAGCTGACTCTGCAAATTCAGGAGGTAATTCACCTGTAAGACCTTTGTAATCATTTAAATAATTACTCAACTTTTTTTGCAATATATCTTTTGTGGATTTTGTTCTGACAACCTCAACCGCTTTTTTTTGATTTATAGCTGCTTCTTTAATATTATCATTCATATATAAGGCTGTTGCGTAATTTTCATATACTTTATAATATCCGGATTTTCCATTCTCAACGGCAAATTTGGAAAACTTCAGTATGCTGGGAAGATATTTATTACTTGTTGTTGTATTTGCCAATAGTTTTTCAGAAATGCCTGAAAGCGAATATGCTCTAAAGACTTCCATTTTTTTAGGCAATTCAAGACTTATTGCCTTGTTACCCAGCTCAATAAGCTTAGTATGGTTGGAAGAATCTGTTGAACTTATCTGATTTCTGATTTGCCAGAACATTACCTCATCATTGGCAAGTTTTATAGCTCTGTTTAAATCCCAGCTTTTATTTAAAATTTTCCCTAATATCTCTTCAATATTTTGAGGAGGCGAATCAGCCCATACTATAGTTCCATCTCTATCAATTATTATTGTATATGGTATTCTGGGTAATTTTTCATTGGCAAATATATCAGCTAATGCTTTATCATTGTATGAATTGCCAACATACCATTCGAAATCAGATGGCAGTGATTTTTTCAGTAATTTAATTTGCCATTCAGGTTCATCAGTAATACCAATGAATCTTACCTTGTTACCTAAAGCTTTTTGCGCCTTGATTTCATCAATAATAGTAAACCTGCAGGGAGGATACCACGTCCGAAAAAAATCAATTACAACAACCTGGTTCTTTTTATTTGAAACTTCAACAGGTTTTTTTGTGATCCAATCAATATCCTGGAGTTCACTCGCTTGTTTTCCTAATTGAATACTATTTACATCCTGAGACATCAACTCAGAACAATAGGATAGAAATAACACAATTAATAATAGTTTTTGTAGAGTAGACATAATATGACTCCTATTTATCTTTTTAAAATCTTTAGGTATTTAATTAATATTCTTTTTGATGGTTTAAAAATAAACTATTAATCAAAGGCCTATGGTTAATGTATGGTTAATACAATGTTAATGTAAATACCGAATAAAAAAATGAATTAATTTTACCGCCAATGAGAATCAATTTATGAAGGCCAGAATGTAAATCTTTTACTTTAATTATCACTGCCAATTATTAATATTCGGGAGTGTATGTCGTCAAACTGCAAATTCCAGACCATGTGAGCACCCTCTACCGGTTTAAAGTGAGCAGTCAGTTTGCAAATAAATTATGTAATTGTTTTGTATTGATTTTGTGATGTTTAGCTTCCGGTTTCAGATGCTCAATCATTTCCGGAATCATATGCTCAGTTTGCTCCGGCGACAGATGCTCTGTGTGTCCGGAATTTCCACTAAATTAAGCTTTCAATATAAATTGTATGTACAATTATATGTATAAAATGAAAATGTTGAAATTGTATAATGTTGCAATTATTTGATTACTATTGTGGAGCATATCGGAATCGAACCGATGACCTCTTGACTGCCAGTCAAACGCTCTAGCCAACTGAGCTAATGCCCCAAAATTTACAGCTGCAAATATATCAAAATTTGTTAATTCACTAAAACAATGTGTAATTTATTAGTATTAAGGAATATTCGATTATAGTGGCATTATTTTTGCGGTTTTTTTTATTAATTTAGCACTGGTTTTTTTCACATAAATTATTCCTTAGTGAATAATTGATTATAAATACTTTTGATAATACTTACAGATTTTTTACATTTACACCCTAAATTTTGAGAAAATGAAAATAAAAAAATCGAAAAAAGCAAATTTAGAAAGGAAAAAGGGGTTTTTCTTACAAATTGGGTTTGTTATTACTCTGGCAATCGTGTTTTTTGCCTTTGAATATTCTGTTACTGAGATAAATACAAATAGCCTTGGTGAATTACAGGATCTTCAGGGAGAGGAAGAAATGATTCCTATTACAAGAAAAGAAGAAATTAAACCACCTGAAGTGCAACCTCCAAAAAAAGTTGCAGAAGTACTTAACATCGTTCAGGATGATATTGAAATTGAAAACGAATTTGAGATTGAAGACTTTGATGCTGACCAGGATGAAGAAATTGTGATCAGCGATTATGAAGAAGATGAGGAAGAAGAAGAAACTCCTTTTATGCAGGTAGAAGATATGCCCGAATTTATGGGAGGGACGGATTTTGCTAATAGTCTTGAATTATTCCGGAACTGGGTAATGAAAACCCTCGATTATCCTCAAATTGCAATGGAAAACGGTGTTGAAGGTGTTGTTTATACTCAATTTGTTATTAACAAACTAGGGGTTATCGACAGAATAGTAATTCAAAGAGGTGTAGATCCTGCAATTAATGCAGAAGCTATACGGGTATTAAAAATGGCGCCTAAATGGACTCCAGGCAGACAAAGAGGAAAAGCTGTTCCTGTTCTGTGTAATTTACCAATTAGGTTTCAACTTAATTAAAAGAATATTAATATATTATATAAGCCCAGGTATATTTCTTCCCGGGCTTTTTTTATGAAAATAATAATCCCAAAATATTCAGTTAATATTCTGAGGATTAAATATAACAAACAGATTTTTGATTTAGCTTGATGGGCAATTATTATATTACTAAACCGGAGCAGGAAAGAGTTGTACTTGTTGGAATAGCCAATCAACAACAAAATGAAAAAGAGCTGGCTGAAAACCTGGATGAGCTGGCCTTTCTGGCAGAAACTGCCGGAGCTAAGCCTGTAAAAACATTTACTCAAAAACTTGAATTTCCTAATCCCATTACTTTTGTAGGCAGCGGAAAATTAAATGAGATTACCGATTTCGTAAAACAGGAAGATATTGATATTATCATTTTCGATGATGAATTGTCACCTACTCAAATAAGAAATATTGAAAAAGCAACATCAAAAAAAATTCTTGACAGGACAAACCTTATACTCGATATTTTTGCAAAACGTGCACAAACTGCTCATTCAAAAACACAGGTTGAACTTGCCCAGTACCAATATATTTTACCGCGACTTACAAAAATGTGGACTCACTTATCGCGTCAAAAAGGAGGTATAGGACTACGTGGCCCGGGAGAAACAGAGATAGAAACTGACAGGCGAATTATCCGCGACAAAATATCTTTACTGAAAAAAAGACTTGTAAAAATTGATAAACAAAAAAGCACTCAGAGAAAAAATCGCGGGAAATTGGTAAGAGTTGCTCTTATCGGATATACAAATGTTGGTAAATCAACAATAATGAATCTGCTTAGCAAATCTAAAGTTTTTTCAGAAAACAAACTATTTGCCACACTCGACACAACTGTAAGGAAGGTTGTTATTGGGAATCTTCCATTTCTATTATCAGATACTGTCGGTTTCATTAAAAAGCTGCCTCATAATCTTGTAGAATCTTTCAAATCGACACTCGATGAGGTTAGAGAAGCCGATATTCTTCTTCATATTGTTGATATTTCACATCCAAACTTTGAAGAACAAATAGATATTGTTAACCAAACTCTTAAAGATATCAGAGCGGAAGACAAACCAGTTTATTTAATCTTTAATAAAATTGATTCTTTCACTTATGATAAAAAGGATGAAGATGACCTCACTCCGGTAACAAAGAAAAATTTCAGCCTTGAAGACCTGATGAATACCTGGATGAATAAATTGAACTCTTCCTGTATATTTATTTCTGCAAGGGATAAAACAAACCTGGAAAGTTTTAAAATAATGATTTATAAACATGTGAAAGTAATTCACGCAGCCAGATTTCCATATAACGACTTTTTATACGAAGATTTTGAATAACATACGATATATAATATACTACCTGATTATTTTGTTGATTACATCTTGTAATAAATCAAATACTCAAAATAACAGTGAATCAAATATTTTAGGTGGTGATGCTTACAATTTTGAAGACTACTATTTTGCCGACAGCTTAAATATTGATAAAAACAAGGAGGAAAAAATATCTTCAATAAACAGCTTCTTTGAAACACGGCAAAAAAGAAGAGGATTTAATGGAACAGTTCTTTATGCAGAAAAGGGTGAAATTCTTTATGAAAAGGCATTCGGATATTCTAATTTCAGAAAAAAAGAACCACTTGATATAACGTCCTCGTTTCAGCTTGCATCAATCACCAAACCAATAACTGCTACTGCAATTATTATGCTTATTGAAAGGGGAAAACTGAGTTATGAAGATACAATACAGAAGTTTTTCCCTGAATTTCCTTATCATAATATTACCATACGAAACCTGCTGACACATCGTTCAGGTTTACCCAGTTATATGTTTTTTGCCGACAAAGTTTGGGAAGATAAATATGGCGCCATCAGTAATGATGATGTAATTCGCCTTATGACCCAACATTACCCGGAAAGATATTATTTACCTGATGTAAGATATAATTATAGAAATACAAATTATTGTATTCTTGCCTCAATTATAGAAAAAATTACAGGTTTTCCTTATCATATTTTTATCAGATCTCAGATTTTTATACCATTAGGAATGGATAACTCCAGCATTTATAATAAATGCTCCTCCCCGGTAAATAACCATAAGGTAATTGGATATGACGGCCGCTGGGTTTCTGACAATACATATTTGAATGGGGTTGTTGGTGATAAAGGAATTTATGCCTCTGTTTATGATCTATTAAAATTCGACCAGGCTTTGTACACAAATAAACTTATTAATAGTGAAAATACCGAGGAGTCTTATAAACCTGCACACAGAGACCTTAGAATATGGGATAATTATGGTTATGGCTGGCGAATAAATGCCAGTGATAAAAACAACAGAATTATATTCCACTCGGGCTGGTGGAAGGGTTTCCGAACATATTTTGTAAGAATGATAGATAAACATAAAACACTTATTATTCTTTCAAACTCAACCCGGGGGTCATATATATATAATAAAGAATTGTTTAATCTGATAAATTAAGCTAATCTAATAGATTATTTTTGACCAGGTATTCAGCTATTTGCACAGCATTTGTAGCAGCGCCTTTTCGTAGATTATCAGCAACCACCCACATATTAAGACTGTTTGAATTTGAAAAATCTCTTCTTATTCTTCCTACAAAAACCTCATCTTTTCCTTCAGCAAATAATACCATAGGATATATATTATCATGAGGGTCGTCCTGGACAATTATCCCGTTGGTTTTCTGAAGAATTTCACGGACTTCTTCTATTTCAAACTTTTTAAAAAACTCTATATTTACAGATTCTGAATGGCCGGCAGTAACAGGTACTCTGACAGCGGTAGCAGTTATTTTCAGAGAATCGTCGTTTAATATTTTTTTTGTTTCATTAATAAGCTTCATTTCCTCTTTTGTGTAATCATTATCGGTGAAATCATCGCAATGAGGTAATATATTCTTATATATAGGAAAAGGATAAAATTTATCAACTTCAATACCTTTCCTCTCATTTTCAAGCTGTCTGATTGCTTTAATACCAGTTCCGGAAACTGATTGATATGTTGAAATAACTAATCTCTTAATTCCAAACTTATTATGTAGTGGGTACAGTGGAAGTACCATTTGGATAGTGGAACAATTTGGATTGGCAATAATTTTATCTTTATTTGTCAGAATATCAGCATTAATTTCAGGTACAACCAGTGGAATATTTTTTTCCATACGCCATGCAGAAGAATTATCAATTACAGTAGTGCCAATTCTGGCAAACTCAGGAGCCCATTTAAGCGAAGTTCCTGACCCTGCAGAAAAAAGAGCAATTGCAGGTTTTTCCTTCAGTGCCATTTCAACAGATTTTACTGTTATTTCCTTTCCTCTAAAAGAAATACTTTTGCCAACTGATCTTTCCGAACCAACCGGAATTAATTCTGAAATTTCAAAATTTCTTTCAGAAAGAACGTTAATCATTACCTTTCCTACTAAGCCTGTAGCTCCTATAATCGCTATTTTCACTTTATCGTTATTGTTTTGTTCTGATAATAATTCCAAAAACCTTTCCCAAAATCATAATGTATAATAACGGGGATATTCTCTTTTAATTTTAAGAATGCAAATTTAAGCTTAATTATTATAAATGACCTAAAAGCTTTACAAAAGAATATAAAATGAAACTTTTATTTATCTGTAGAATTATTTTGCTTTTACTTACAGGAATAAGCCAATCTGTATATGCCTGTTCAGTGGATAATACAAAGATTGAAATTTTTGATATAATTATTAATGAAATAATGGCCGATCCAACACCAAAGCTCAACCTTCCCGAATGTGAATATATTGAGCTTTATAACAGAAATGATAACGATATTATTTTGAAAGGTTTGAGTCTTATTGTTGGTTCAAAAAGAAAAGAGATTCCTTATGCAATAATAAAAACAGGAGATTATCTGGTTCTCTGTCCTACAGGGAAATCCTCTTATTTCGAAATTCCACATAAGTGCCTGGAAATTCCAGGCTTCCCTGCTCTCACTAATTCGGGACAAAGCATCAATATTATCGATAGTTCAGATAATATTATCTGTTTTGTAGTTTATGAAAAATCGTGGTATAAAAATAGTTTCAAAGCCGAAGGAGGATGGTCGCTCGAACAAATTGACCCGGATAATCCATGCGGATGTTTTTCAAACTGGACCGCTTCGATAAATCCAACCGGAGGAAGTCCGGGATACAAAAACTCTGTTTATAACAGTAATCCTGACCTGAAAAATCCTTCATTAAATAGAATTGCTGTAGATGGGATTTCAGAAATCACATTAATATTTGATGAGTCCATGGATATAAAAAGTATAACAAATCCGGAGATATACTCTTTCAGAAATTATCCGGCATGGCCGGTTAATATCACAGCCCTGGCACCTGACTATTCCAGGGTTAAATTAATTCTCCCCTTTGAAATGGTTGAAAGAGAAATATATACTCTTATCATTTCATCTCAACCTCCTGATTGTTCAGGCAATATGCTGGAATCTGATATATGTGCAGATTTTACCCTTCCGGAATATCCTGAATATGGGGATATAATAATTAACGAAATCCTGTTTGACCCGGTTCCGGGAGGTGCTGAATTTGTAGAATTATTTAACCGGTCGGAAAAATGCATTGATTTAAGTAATCTATATTTAACAAATAATAAACCCGGTGGAATGGAGAACGAATCCACCGGGCAAATATTCCCAGGCTCATTTTTACTTTTCAGCAAAGAATATATATTGATTACTGAAAATATTGCAGACATTATCGACAGATACAATTGTCCATATCCCGATAGAATAGTAAGTATCAAAAAACTACCCTCCTTAGCTGATAAAAATGGCAGTATATTTCTGATAACCAGAATAGAAGACATAATAGATGAAGTACATTATTCAGAAGATATGCACCATATTCTACTTAGTAATAATGAAGGAGTATCATTGGAAAGGATCTCTTCTGAAGAATCATCTAAAATATTATCAAACTGGCATTCTGCATCTTCCTCTACATCTTATGCCAGTCCGGGATATACAAATTCGCAATCATTTCAAAATTATGAACCAAAAGGAAAAATTGAGCTGGTGCCGGAAATATTTTCCCCTGATAATGATGGATATAATGATATTCTTAAAATAAGTTATGATTTTGAAAAAAACGGATTAGCAGGTTCGGTAAGTGTATATGATTCAAATGGCCGTTTGGTAAAAGATGTATTAAACAATGGTTTATTTGGCTCTTCCGGTTCATTTTTCTGGGATGGTACAAATTCAAAAGGGAATATTTCTTCAATAGGAATATATATTATTTTAATTGAAGTATTTACCATGGATGGAAAGGTTTCGAAATATAAAAAGTGCTGTGTACTGGCAAAGCGAATCTGATTTAATATTATTATATCTTGTCTAATACATACTTAAATATCTGTGTCAATTTTGTTTCCGCACTATACGCCTCATTCATAATATCATCCAGATTTACTTTCAGTACTTTATCAGCAAATAAAAGATTGGAAATTACTGATATAGCCATACATTTAATACCCATATGCCGTGCAACAATAATCTCAGGTACAGTTGACATGCCAATTGCATCGGCTCCCATATTCCTGAACATATTATATTCTGCAGGGGTTTCAAAACTCGGACCTTGCAGGCCGAGATATAATCCCTGATGAATTTTAAAATTCATGCTTACACTGGCCTTTATTGCAAGGGAAATCAGTTTTGAAGAATAAGCTTCTGTCATATCCGGAAATCTGGGCCCCAGTTCACCGAAATTTTCACCACGAAGTGGGTTTTCAGGAAAAAAATTTATATGATCGTTAATAAGCATCAGGTCGCCGGTATTAAAATTATGGTTTAATCCACCACTGGCATTCGAGACAAAAAGGTTTTTTATCCCGAGCATTTTCATAACACGAATAGGAAATGTTATTTCTTTCATGTTATAACCTTCATAATAATGGAATCGTCCCTGCATAATTATAACACATTTCCCTGATAGAAAACCAAGGACCAGACTACCTCTATGACTATCAATAGTAGATATTGAAAAACCGGGAATATCTTCATATCCAATACTAATACTTTGTTCAACTTCATCTGCAAGCCCACCAAGTCCGGTTCCCAATACAATACCGGTATCAGGATTTAAATTCGTTCTTTCTCTGATATACTTAACTGCTTCCAATACCTGATCTAACATAGCTTAATATTTGATTATGGAAATTATCCTCTTTATCATCTGTGAATTTTATTTCTACAGGCAAATAAAATACCGGCAATTCTTTCAGTTCTTCTGAATAATTTGAAGAAAACAAGCGTGTTGCATCCTTTTCTGTTGTAATAATTAATTTATTTGTTTTTAATAGTCTGGAATATTCTTCTATCACTTTATAAATATCCTTTTTATTAAAATTGTGATGATCGGGATATTTAATATGTTTCAGATCTGAGGTAAAAGTGGATAGATAGTTTACAATGGGTATTGTATTTACAATTCCAGTTAATAACAGAATTGAGGAAGATTCTTTCTCTAATGACAATATATCAATCATTTGCTTATCAAACACAGGCACTAAACTACTATATTTCAGTCCACAAAAATACAATTTCTGCTGTCCGCCATATTTTATTTTATTCTCAATTTTTTGTTTTTCATTTTCATCAAGCTTATCTGGCGATTTAGTAAGAACAAATAAATCGGCTCTTTTTCTTTCGCAAAAACACTCTCTTAATCTTCCTGACGGGAGAATAAGATCATTGTATGCAGGTTGGAAATAATCAAATAATAAAATTGATAGTCCGGGTTTTACATATCTATGCTGAAAGGCATCATCAAGAATAACAAGTTGAGGCTTTTTTTCAGACAAATCTGAAAGAGCTTTATTTATACCATCTACCCGCTTCTCAGAAACAGCGACATCTATGTCAGGAAATTTTTGTTTAATCTGTCTGGCTTCATCTCCAATTTCCTCAATTCCTGAATTATTTGTTGCCATAACAAAGCCCTTTGTTTTTCTTTTATATCCTCTGCTCAGGTATAAGATACGATATTCCTTTTTCAGAGTAGTTATCAGATACTCTACCATAGGTGTTTTCCCTGTACCGCCAACTGTTATATTACCTATACTAATTACTGGAATATCAAAAGATTTGGAAGAAAGCCAGCCCCAGTCAAAAAATCTGTTTCTCAGATAAACAATTATAGCATAAATGCCTGAAACTGGAAGCAATATAATTCTTAACATATATTTTAGAGCTTTCATATACTTTATATTCTTTTCTAATAAACTTCAAATTTATATGGGATTCGAAGTTGCAAGCCTTTAAGTTCAAATAGGTCTTCCATAGTTTCAGCAGGATTAAAATTCTCAAACAATGGATTTTTAAATTGTTTAAGTTTTGAAAAAGACCCGATACTATTTAGAAGAGCTGTAAACGGGTCTGTTAGTGCAGGTAATTCCAGTAATCTGTAATTTTCTATTCCCGCTTCTTCAGCAGCTATAGAAATTGCTTTCTCCAATCCTCCGAATTCATCTATCAATCCTATTTTTTTTGCATCTTCACCAGTCCAGATTCTTCCCTGTCCTATTTTATCAACCTCATCTCTATTCATATTTCTTCCTTCAGCAACCCTGTCTAAAAAAGTGCTATATGTATCATCTACTGACGCTTGTAAAACTTTCTTTTCATATTCTGTAAAGGGCCTGAAAACTGATCCGGTGCCTGAATTTTTGTTTGTCTGAACACCATCAACTGTAATTCCAAGCTTGTTGTTCATTAATTTCTTTGTTGTAAACAAAACCCCAAATACCCCTATTGATCCTGTTAGTGTATTTTTTCCGGCCACAATTTTTGAAACAGGTGAAAGAATATAATAACCTCCCGAAGCTGCATAATCGCCCATTGATGCAATAACAGGTTTTGATTTACTGGCCAGCAATACTTCTCTCCATATTATTTCTGAACTTAAAACATCTCCACCACCTGAATTTACCCTTATCACAATTGCTTTTACCTTAGAATTTCTTCTTGCTTTTACTATAGCTCTGGATATTCTTTTTGCCCCGATACTTCCTTCTCTCCCTTCACCCATACCTATAGTCCCGGAGGCGTATACTACAGCTATCCTATCGCGTGTAAACTCCTTATTATTCCGTATTTCAGGAACTCTGGAATATTTGCCCATAGAAACTGTCTTAACTTCATTGCTGAGGACAGCTGTTTTTTTCTTAAGAAAATTAATCACTTCATCTTCATATTTTATACCATCAATAAATTTATGCTCAAGGGCTTTCTTCGCATTTTTAACTGTCAGATTATCTGCGTATTTATTAAGTTCTGCCACACTAATATCCCTTTCTTCAGATATTCCGGTAAGAATATTATTCCAAACTGAGCTTATGTATGTGAGGACCTGTTCTTTGCTTTCACGGCTCATATCTGTTCTTTCATAAGGTTCGATTGCAGATTTATATTTTCCGTGCCTGATTATTTGTGGTTCTATTCCGAATTTATCGAACGCGGCCTTATAATACATTACCTCTGCTCTTAGTCCTTTAAAATCGAAAATTCCGCTAGGATTCATATATATTTCATCAGCCACTGAAGCAAGATAATAGGCCTTCTGGGTAAACAAATCGCTATAAGCAATTATATATTTTCCTGATTCTTTAAATTTTTTCAAAGCATTCCGGATTTCATCCAGGCTTGCCATACCAGCTCTTACAAAACTCAGGTTCAGGTATATACCATCAATATTTTCATCAACAGAAGCTTTCTTCAGATTATTTAATATCATGTTCATCCCAATACTTTCAGTTATCTGCATTGTTAGCGGATTCATATTATCAAATGGATTATTTGATTTTCTATCACTTACAACAGATGATAAATTAATTTTCAATACAGTATTAGGTTCAAGTTTAACAGCTTCATTTTGAAAGGAATTTAACATCCCAGATCCAATACCGATTAATAAAAAGAAAAGTATAAGTCCACCGATAATAAAGCCCAGAATTGATGCAAAAGTATATTTAAAGAAATTTTTCATGTATTTATAATTAATTTTAATCGCCACATGGAACGTCCATGCTATTATCATTTCCCTTTATGAGAACATATTCTCATGGATGTTTCATCTAATATTATAATTTATAGTTAATTACTAATTTTGATATATGTATAAACAAAGGTAATTTGTTTCATCAAAAAATTTTAATTTTAACAAAAAAATTCCGTGGCTAATCTATATCTACTTACAGGCAGTAATTTGGGTGACAGGTTATCGAACCTTATTAAGGCTAATGAACATATTTCAATGGAAATAGGTAAATTAATTTGTTATTCAAATATTTATGAAACTGCCTCATGGGGATTTGAGCATCCAAATAAATTTCTGAATCAGGCCCTTTTCCTTGATACAGAAAAAACCCCGCATGAGGTTCTTGAACATTTAAAAAATATAGAAAAAAAGATGGGTAGGCAAAGTAGGGCAAATGGATATGAGGCACGAATAATTGATATTGACATATTGTTTTATGACCATTTGATAATAAAAAGCAAAGAACTGAATATTCCACACATACACTTACACAAAAGAAAATTCACTCTTATTCCAATGGTTGAAATTGCCGCTGAGCTAATTCACCCCGTATTAGGAAAAAGCATGCTTGAATTATTAGAAAATTGTGAAGATAAGCTTGAGGTGTCAAAATTTTAATATCAATATGGCTTTGATATTATTTTTTCAACAGGCGGAGAAAAAATGGAAGTCTGTTTCTTCTGATGCTTAAATAATCGCATGAGGAGGCACCAAAACCACTATAGAAACGTGCCACTCCCGGAATATTTGACCCTTCAAAATCGAGAGTAATTTTCTTATCTGCATTTTTTCTGATAAAATCGTCAATAAGAATAAACATAGCTCTTTTATCCTTTCCATTTTGACTTGAAACAGCAAGCAAAAAAATTGTTTTAGTATGTGAAGTAATAAAAAACGCGGCTGCACAAAGATCATTATGTTCATCGTAAACACCTGATATCTGGCCCATACCTTTTCCGATAGCATTTGACATTATCTGTCGCAGAAAATTAAAATGTTTCTCTTTTAATCCCTTGTTAACCTGAGCATTATCTTTGTAAAGAATATCTAATACATCATTTATTGAGGGGCTGCCAATTACATTTAATTTATATCCGGCAGCTTTTTTGATATTTCTTTTAGTATTTGTGGAATAGGCCTTTTGCAGAAGCTCATAAGGCTTGATCAGATCAAGCTGATAGGTTTTATTGTAACTCTTTTTATATTCTTTATGTAAGGTTTTATTATAGCTGTTAAGGGAAATTTCAATAAAACGATATTTTGCCGGTATATTTGAAAGAAAAATATCCATTATTTTCTGATCCAGCTTTTCGGTTGAAAAAACCCCCAGTTGCTGGGTGACAATTGGTTGATACAAATATTTAATATTATATTTTTCTCCACATGTAAGGGGCATAACAAATTTATAATCATCGGCTATAAGTGCTTCCCACCCTTCGCAAACAATATCCAGATACCATGAATAAGCATACACAATTCCATTAAATGCATTATCAATACAATTATCCCACTTTTCATTATCTATCTTATTATGCTCTAAAAAAGTAATTTTCATTAATAAAATAATTTTATTAAAAATTGGCAGAAGCTTTTTTTACAAGAAATTCATAAACGCTTCTCCATCCTTTCCATAAATCTGTATCAGAAAGTGATTCATTATGCCACAGACTGATATATGTTCCATTCACATTTTTGACCTCCTCAATAATCTTTGAGATTAGATTTAATGCTTTTTCAAAATCATCACGCTGTATTTCTTTAGAATCATCATGCTGAAGTTCTTTCAGGCTAATATCCATAATCTGGAAGGAAAATACTTTCAGGTCCGTTTTTTTATTAGTTTCTAAATCAAAAAAGAAAAATGGAGTACATGTACCTGCCCGAAATCCAGCTTTATCGGAATATCCCATTGTATAATCTTCTTTTATGCCATTCTCTATCAGAATTTTATATGTTTCAGGAATATTCATTCTAAGAAAATGCTGCCTGCTTCTTTTAGGTTTTTTTCCGCTTATCTTCTCAAAACGTATAATTTCTTTTTTTAGCATGCCTTTTTTAAGGTTTGAAGCATATGAAGGATGAATTCCTGTTTTAGAATATTTGGAGATATCTTTAATTAAGGATTTATATTTATTATTTCTGAAGGAGATATTTTTATCATATTTATTATAATTACCCAGAAGGAAAAAGTAAATTCCTTTGACTTTGTGTTGGTTGTGTAATTTCCTGATATAATTATAGTTATCATACGGATCTTTCTCCATATCCAGTAGTACCTTTATTCTTTTCATCAAATCTGCTTTTGAAAAAGCAGATTTGATCAGTGCTCCCAGAGTTCTTGCCAGGTTTTTATTCTTAATTGCCCAGGCATTATCAATGTCAATTGTAGGAATATAATGATATGTCCGTTTTACTGTTTTTATTTTCTCTTCAGAATATTTTTCCTGTAGCCTGTTTAATAATTTGAAAGCCCATATATCTACCACAGGCTGTTGGAGAAAACCATATTTAAACGCCATACTATTTTCTGCAGTAAAGCGGTCATGACCATCTTTGTTTTGATTTAAATATTCCTCATAACGGCTAATAAGATAAAATGAGGATGAAAATATATCAAAAGGTAATATCCCCCCGGCACTATTTTTAAAATAAATTTTTGTGTGTTCCCATTCCTCGGGGATAATGAATTCTTCAGCTTGTTTTTTTATTACTTTTTCAGATAAAAATCCTGTATCATAAATAAATGCCTCATTTTGGAAAGCCTTGTCTGAATAGGTGAGACAGGGAAGTTTTGATTTCACATATTCTTCTTTGTTGGAGGTCAGTTTATACTCCATGCCAAGAATATCCTTAAAAATAAGATCCAGGATATAAATCAATCGTGGGCTTTGACTAATACTAAATATTAACAACATATAAATATCTGAATACAGATAGTAATTAATTTAATAGAACGGATAAATTTAAAGATTTAATGTCTTTATTACAATTTACCTTCATCAGCAAAGCTATAATATGCTCCATCACATACAATAACATGGTCTATCACTGGTAAATCCAGATATTTTCCAGCCTCTTGTATTTTTCTTGTAATAAGTTTATCTGAATCGCTGGGTTGTAAATTACCTGAAGGATGGTTATGACAAAGAATTATTGAAGTTGCCAGCCTTTCAATAGCATTTTTAAGAATCAGCCTAACATCAATTATTGTTCCTGTTATACCTCCCTGACTTATTTTCACTTTCTCAATTATTTTATTTGAGCGATTCAGAAGCAGAATCCAGAATTCTTCATATGGCAGATCGGAAAGTATTGAATGAAATAGTTCAAACACATCATTGCTTGTAGTAATTCGTTTTCTGTTCAGAATATCCGATATTTTTCTACGTCGTCCTAGTTCAAGGGCAGCAATAATGGTTATTGCACGAACTTCCCCGACTCCTTTGATTTTTTGTAAAGATTTTATATTTAGTTTCCCTAATTCATTGAGGTTATTTTGGGCTATATGAAGTATTTTTTTTGCCAGGTCGACTGCAGATTGGTCTTTTATTCCCGATCCTACTAATATTGCCAGTAGTTCGGAATCGCTAAGGCTACTAATGCCTTTTTCGAGCATTTTCTCCCGGGGCCTGTCTTCCAATGCCCATTTTTTAATTTTGAGTTTCTTGTAATTAATCATTTTCTATTAAACACACTTTCTAATATATATGCGTTTAATAGTGGATTTTGGAAATAAAAAAAGGGCGCTTGAAGGCGCCCTTTAATTTTATATACTGTTGACGTGTTTTTTCAATTTCGATTTTAAATTCCCCGCCTTATTAGCGTGAATAATATTTTTCTTTGCCAGCTTATCAAGCATGGCAGCAACTTTTGGAAATAATTTCTCCGCAGCTTTTTTATCTTTCAGATTTCTTAAATCTCGTACAGAATTACGCGCGCTTTTTGCAAAGTATTTATTATGCAAACGTTTTTTTTCGCTTTGTCTTATTCTTTTTATTGCTGATAAATGATTCGCCATAATTTTTTTATTACATTTTTAGTAGTCCGTAGGGGAATCGAACCCCTGTTACCAGGATGAAAACCTGGCGTCCTAACCCCTAGACGAACGGACCTATAAACAGGTATTAATATTTTTTCCCGTTGGGAGTGCAAAGGTAAAAATAATTTTATTTTTGCCAACAAATTAATTAAAAATCATTAAAATCCTTTCGAAATTTTTTTTTTGATAATTAATTGAATAAATTTGGTGGTAGAACCGTTGTTTGTTGAATTATACTTTATTCATCTGCTTAATTATTAATATGAAGAAGGCCTTGCTTGCATTTATGCTTGCCGTTTTCAGTATTGGATTATTTGGACAATCTGATATTAACGGCTTCAGGGATTGGGATTGGGATATAGAATTTTCCACAGTTTCAAGAGACCTGACCCCTTCAAAAAACAAATTACCCCGGTTTAAAGCATATGACAAAAAAACTGAAAATTTGAGTTTTGAGGAAATTACTGCCCATCTGATAACCTATGGTTTTAAGAATGGTAAATTTGCTGCTGTAAATATTGGTATTTTTAATAAAGATCTTGACCACATTGTTAAGGTTTTTACCAAAAATTACGGAAAACCCCGAAAGGTTGATACTCCTTTTTTGATGAATTATGAATGGCATTTGAAATCAGCCGACATAAGTATCAGTCATTTTCCTTCGAAAAAGGGAGAAAAAAATACTTCAATCGGGATTAGTAAAAAAAGAGCCAGTCAAAGAAAACTTTATCAGTAACTATATTCTTTGTAATAGAGTATAGCTTAATACATTTTATTGATTAGTTCGCCCCAGGAATTCCTTTTCTTAAGGGTAAATTTTAGGTGCTCTCCATCTTTGGTAATTACTTCCAGTCCGGTTGGAAAAAATTTCTTTTGATTAAAATAATGTACTTCACAAATTTCTTCCGGCATTATTTCGAAGTTAAACTTCTCTATTTTTTCATCCAGGGTGCGGAAATAAATTCTTTGGTTTGTAATAATCAACTTCCCCTTGATCTTTTCACTTTCGAATAAGTGTTCAGTATCTCCTGCTTTAATTACAACCTCATTTTCTTTAAAATCAACAAACATTTCTTTAGGTTTTAAGTACTTTCCCAATCATCATCAGGAAAAATTAATTATCAATATTCACGGTTTCGCTTACAAAACTGCATTAATTATGCCAAAACACCTAATTCTTTGTATTTCTATTCGTTATATATTTTCACTTAAAGAATTACATGAGAAAAAGTGTACGATAACAGCAGGGAGGTGTACGATTATGCAGAATATATTCCACTGAATTATTGTGTATTATGGAGATTTTTATGCAATTAGAGCTTATCAAAATAACAAAAACCATTAAGGATATTGTTTTTTGCTTTTAGTCGGTTAACTTTGAAGAACTATTCTTAAACAAAATAAAACCTAATACTATGAAAACTATAAAAAAATTTAAAGCATTATTATTTATTGTCTTATCTATCCTATTAATATCAGGACAAGCGCTAGCAAAAAAAACAAAATTAAGCATCAATTTACAAAAAGGGAGCAAATTTAAGATTGAGGTTGTAACAACTGGTGAAACTATTATGGATATGATGGGCCAGGAAATGATTACCAGCACCAACTCTAATATGGGCTTTGCTTTTGAAGTAATTAATATTGATGATGACAAAAATTATATAATCCAAGTTGTTTATGATCATATTGTAAACAAAACAGGAAATGGAATGGTTGATATGGAATATGATTCAAATAATCCTGACAAGGATAAAAACTCCATATCAGCAAAAATATTTGATGCAATTATTGGGGGGCATTTTATTATTAAGTTAAATAATAAAGGACAGGTAATTGAAGTTGAGAATACTGAAGATTTAGAGAAAAAAATTGAAGAATTAGTAAAAAATATCGATGATCCTATGATGGGAGGACAGATGGCAGGTCTTAAACAAGCATATAGTTCTGATGCTCTAAAAGCAAATATGGAAGAGATTTTCAACTTGCTGCCTAAAAAGAGTGTTAAAAAGGGCAGCTCATGGGAACAAACATCAAAAGGCGAACAAACTATGCCAGTCAAAACCGTAAACACATATAAATTAACCGAAATAAAAGATACTGAAGTAATATTGAGTTCCACAGGCATAATTTCTTCTCAAAAAGGTAGTAATATTATGACAACTGAAGTGGCCGATATGGAGTTTAATATCAGCGGAAACCAGGAAGGCCAAATAAAAATTGATCTTTCAACCGGTTTAATTATAGAATCAAAGGTTGAAAAATTCTCAGAAGGTGACATGACAATCAGTATGGATCAACTTCCTGAACCTATGACAGTTCCAATGTCAATTAAAGGCACCACTATTATTAGAAGATACAAATAGAGTGGTAAAATAATGAGCAGGAGAAAAAAAGCTATTCATGCCTTAAATTCACTTAAAGGATGGAAAATAATATTTCCAATTTTTATAGGACTTCTTGTTGTAGGTTGGTTCCTTTATAATGAATTTGATCTTGAAACTTTCTCTAAACTTTCTCTTGGATGGAATTCTTTGTTCTGGATTTTCATGGCATTTCTTATGATGTTAATAAGAGATCTTGGATATCTGTTCAGAATAAGGGTACTAAGTAGTGGTGACCTAAATTGGAGGCAATGTTTTAATGTTGTGTTTCTTTGGGAATTCACATCAGCAATAACCCCAACTATGGTTGGAGGAACTGCAGCAGCTGTTGTATTCGTTAATAAGGAGGGAATTAATGTAGGCCGCAGTTCGGCTATTGTAATGCTCACTTCATTCCTCGACGAGCTATACCTGATAATAATGTTCCCAGTTTTACTAATTCTGGTTAAAGCAAAAGCACTTTTTACAATAGCGAAAACAAACGGTATAGACGAAAGCTTTTCATTTTCAACAGAATTTTTCTATTTCGCAGTTATTGGGTTCGGAATTATTTTGCTTTATACATCTCTTCTAAGTTATGGATTGTTTTTTAACCCACCCGGATTAAAAAAACTCTTGTTATGGATATTTAAAATTCGGTTTTTACGAAAATGGAGAGATAAAGCAGGTGAAGCAGGTGATGATATAATAAGAACTTCAAAAGAATTCCGAATGAAAAAAATCTCTTTTTGGTTAAAAGCTTTTGGGTCAACCTTTTTATCGTGGACAGCCAGGTATTGGGTGGTTAATTGTTTGATACTTGCTATTGTAGATGTTTCAGATCATTTTCTTATTTACGCACGACAGCTGGTAATGTGGATAATGATGATTGTTAGCCCTACTCCCGGTGGAAGTGGCCTTGCTGAATTTATTTTTTCAAAATACCTTGGCGAGTTTTTACCTTTGGGATTAGCTGTTGCAATGGCATTATTATGGAGAATGGTAAGTTATTATCCTTATTTATTCATAGGTACAATTATGTTTCCACGATGGTTTAGATCTAAGTTCATCAAAAAAATAGTTACCCGAAAAACCGAATAGCTACAGATAATCCCAGTATAATCAAGACAATACTCTCTCCCAACCATTTTTTTCTAATATTTATCAGAAAATAACTTAATTGATATGATACCGGAATAGCCAGGAAGAAAATTATTTCAATAAAAGAACTTTCAAAAAATAAAAAAATCAAACACGACAATATCAGCATCAAAAGAAATGATGCAAAATACTTGCTTGAATCAATTTTTTGGTTTTTATAATATATTGCTGAAACAAATAATAATAAAGTTATAAAAGAATAAAAAATAATTGATAAAAATGATATTTGTATATCAACAAAACTAATAAGTCCAAAACGATAATTCAACATATAATTATTCATGAAAGTGCCGGTATAATCAGCAAGATAAAGGAAACCACATAGTATTGCCAGTGGACAAAAAAATCCTAAAACAGGCATTAGCCATTCTTTCCAATAAAAGCTGCGAAAATATGTAATAAAGGCATATACAACTATCATATAAAATAATATTCCTGTATAAAACAAGCTCCCAACGAAGATTAACAGTCCTGCATTAAAATAAACATCAAGAGCTTTTTCCTTTTTTAATGAAGAAAAAATCTGATCGATTGTCAGAAGCAAGAAAAAACCAGAGAATAGTATTGGCTGCACTATGTGAAGCGGCATCAGGCTTCCGCTTATAAGAATAAATAAAACTCCCGGTAAATATGAATTAACAGTTAATATTAGAAATTTCCTGTTCAGCTTATTAATTAATATTGCCTGGGAAACAACAAGGATAGCAGTCACAAACAACTCAAATACTCTGCTCCATACAATAAGCGCTGAAACATTTTTATATAATAGCAATACTTCCTTGTTGAATGGGAATATAATATCTTCTATGTCTCTGAAAGGGCTAAAAAAAATGAAAAACCCCATAAATGACATAAAGAATATAAGCTGTATTTTATAGCTTTTTAGAAAATCCAGCACCATGCTTAGGGTATTAGTATTTATTCAAACAAATAATAATTGATCCTCATTTAAACCTTAACCAAATCATGTCCAAGATCCTTCCTGAAATATTTGCCTTCGAACTCAATTGTCCTTGCACCAAGATAAGATTTAGCCATTGCCTCAAAAATATCTTCTCCGTATGAGCTGACGGCAATAACACGGCCACCATTTGTAACCAGTTTACCATCATGGATATTAGTGCCGGCATGAAATACAATATTTTCTGATGCATTTTCAATTCCACTGATAATCTTTCCCTTTTCATATAATGAAGGATACCCGCCCGACACAAGCATTACAGTTGTAACAGCTCTTTCATCAATTTCCATTGACTTTTCAGACAGGTTTTCATCAATAACAGCATTAAAAAGCTCCACCAGATCTGATTTAATTCTGGGAATAACAACCTCTGCTTCAGGGTCGCCCATTCTCACATTATATTCAACAACATAAGGATCGCCCTTGCAATTCATTAGTCCAAAATATAAGAATCCTTTATAGTTAATACTTTCTTTCTGAAGTCCTTCAACAGTTGGTTTTATTACCTGGGTTTCAACTTTTTTCAAAAATTCTTCAGTTGCAAAGGGAACCGGTGTAATTGCTCCCATTCCACCGGTGTTAAGGCCTGTATCACCTTCACCAATTCTTTTATAATCTTTTGCTTCCGGAAATATTTTATACGATTTCCCATCCATCAGAATAAAAACTGATAATTCAATACCTTCAAGAAAAGTTTCAATAACCACCTTATCGCTTGCAGCACCAAATTTCCCTCCCAACATTGCTTTTAATTCATTTTCAGCATCACATAAATCATCAAGTATCAATACTCCTTTACCTGCCGCCAATCCATCAGCTTTTAGAACATATGGGGCGGGAAGATTTCTAAGATAATTTATCCCTTCCTGAAGATTCTCTTTTATAACTGTAAGAGATTCGGCCGTCGGGATATTATATTTTTTCATGAAATTATTAGCGTATTCCTTACTGCCTTCAAGCATGGCGCCCAGTTTAGGTGGCCCTATAAGCCCAACATCTTTGAGTGAGGGTTCCGATAAAAAATAATCGGCAATACCATTTACAAGTGGATCTTCAGGCCCAACAACAACCATATTTACAGCATTTGCTAAAACAAAATCACGAATTGACTCAAAACTATCACCACTAAGTTTAACATTTACACCATGTTGCATTGTTCCGGCATTCCCGGGAGTTATATATAATTTGCTTAATAATTTACTTTGAGAAATTTTCCATGCCAATGCATGTTCTCTTCCTCCTGACCCAAGAATTAATATGTTCATAGTTTAATGATATTAGTTAATGATAATGAAAATGCATTTAGCATAATATTCTACTTGTAATATTATTCAATTTTTTTAAAAACATATGCTTTATAAAGATAATGTTCTATTACTTTTGGAAGAACAAATTGCAGCTTATCTTTTGCTTTCATATTATCATGAAAAACCACAATAGATCCCGGGCGTGCATAATTCAGCACATTTTCAAGCACTTTCCATTTAGTTAATGAGCTACTATAATCTTTACTAAGCACATCCCACATTACAATTTTATACTTTTTTCTTAACTGTTTTTTTTGTTGTGTGCGCATTTTCCCATAAGGGGGCCTGAAAATATTTGATTTAATAAATTCGCTTGCTTTTTCAACATCAGAAATATATTCTTTCACACCGGTTTTCCAGCCATTCAAATGATGATATGTATGATTGCCGACAGAATGGCCATCATTTATTATTCTCTCATATAATTCAGGATATTTTCTGACATTATCGCCAACGCAAAAAAATGTTGCTTTCAGTTGATTTTTTTTCAGTGTTTCAAGAATCCAGGGAGTTAATTCCGGAACAGGGCCATCGTCAAAAGTCAAAAAAATCGATTTTGTCTGGCCGGGGATACTCCAGATCAAATTAAAAAAAACCTTTTTAAACAGTTGTGGTATTCTAACCAATGTATATCCTTTTCAAACAGATTAATACTTTATAAGTTCAAAATTATCCCATATTAACAAGAAGCTTCAATTCCTGCTCAATTTCAGTTTCAAGTTCCTTTTGGCCATAGAGGCCTGCAAGCCTTTGTAATTCCTGAATAATTCCAACTGATCTTTGCATATCTCTATTAATATTATTTTGGAACTTTTGCGAAAGAGAAAGGTAATATCTCAGATTATTTATTTCTATTCCTAAATATTCTCTTAGAAAAATATTTGCTTTATCATCAGCCTCAGCTTTATAATAGGATTCGATAACATCTCTCACAAAATAATCGTATGGTAATACCTTATGTGGCGTTAGTTCCATACATTTATCAAGTACGAGAATTGCTGAATCTCTTTTTCCTTCTTCTATTAAAACATCTGCCAGACGTGAGAATGTTGATCTTATTTTTATAATAATAAGAATTCTCCTATTATAATATTCCAGATAAACATCTTCTTCATTCATTCTGCCCCATTTAAATTTGTTCATCAAATTATCGTACAAAATGTTTGAATTTATGCTTCCCGGATTTAAAGCCCCGTAATCTTCATTTTTAATTGGCACTAAACGAAATGCAAAACCTTCATGGCGAAAATATTGATCAAGACCCAAAGTGGCCTCATGTCCCAGCGCAGTAAAATAAATTGGCCTCTCCCAGTTATTATTTGCTATAAGGTCAAGTATCATTAATTCACTTTTGGAAAGATAGCTTGTAGAAGCTGGCAGTTCCCATTCAATAACATCAACTATTTTATGAGCATCTTCAGGAGGAACTGTACCATTATTAACAACAGTAGCAGAATCAACGGCGAGACTGAGTTTTCTGGATGCTAAAAAGTCCATTTGTTCACCATTACCATAAAAATCACGTTTAGTAGTAGGATTGTCACTTGCAATAATTTCCATTAATTGTTTTACATCAGAATAATCAGTAAAAGCCTCTACTACAGGTATCATTTCCCTGACACCTATTTTATACTGATCGTGTGTAAGAGAAAAAGGAACAGGTGGCGAATCGTATGATTGTCGAATTTGCTGGTCAATAAACCAGTCGGTAATCATATATGGTAAACAACATACTCTTACATCAGTTCTTATTCCTTCAACCTGTTGTGCATACCATAGAGGGAAAGTATCATTGTCGCCATTTGTAAAAACAATAGCATTGGGAGCACATGAATTAAGATAATTATATGCAAAATCACGTGCTGTATATCTGCCTGATCTGTCGTGATCGTCCCAGTTTTCACTTGCCATAATTCCGGGGACCAGAATTAAAGTTGTTATTCCTGCAATACCGGCTCCAATAATTGGTTTTGAATATTTTCTTAGCCATTGATACAAGTATAGAACTCCAAAACCTATCCAAATTGCAAATGCATAAAAAGAGGCGACATAAGAATAATCTCTTTCACGGGGCTGGTATGGATACTGATTAAGATATACAATAATTGCCAGTCCGTTTAACACAAACAGCAGGGTGATTACCCAGAAATCTTTATTCCCTTTCTTATAGGAATATAAAAAGCCTAATATTCCCAGAATAAGTGGCAGCATAAAATATACATTGCGCGATTTATGATTTTTCATTGAGGGTGTCAATTCTGATTGCTCCCCAAGTCTTGCTTTATCAATAAATGGTATACCGCTTATCCAGTTCCCGTTTAAAATCTCCCCATGCCCCTGAATATCATTCTGCCGTCCGGCAAAATTCCACATAAAATACCTAAAATACATATGTCCTATCTGATATCTGAAAAAGAACCTTAGGTTTTCTGTGAATTTGGGTTTACTAATACTTACCTGATTGCCTCTATTATCAGTCATTCTTATAGGTCTTCCACCCTTATCTCCACCCCATTGTTTGTAAGCATCTATATGCCTTTGGTCATTTCTGGAGTACATACGTGGGAAAATCGATTCAAAACGTTTATCATAAACCCTTTTTTCCTGAACAGTAGCAATCTTATACTTTCCGTCTTCTTTAACATAATTGGGTTTTCCCTGTTTCACCCCTACAGGAGGAGAATTATAATATTGTCCATATAAAAGAGGCCTGTCACCATATTGTTCTCTGTTAAGATATCTTTTTAAAGCAAAAATATTATCCGGACGGTTCTCGTTTAATGGCGGATCGGCTATTGAGCGTATAACAATAATACTGAATGATGAATAACCTATTAATATTGCGACAAGCGACAGGAGGATTGTATTCCATATATACTTTTTCTCTTTTATGGTATAATAAATACCAAAAGAAAGAGCTCCAATAAGCAGAATAATAAAAACAAATACTCCGGTAAAATATGGCAATCCGAATGAATTAACGAATAATAACTCAAACCAGGATGCTATTGTCACAGTTCCGGTAGTGATTCCATATACCAAAACAAAAAGCAAAATAATGGAAACAATTATTGCTTTAATCACACCTGATCTTGTTACATTATATTTTTTAAAATAATATACAAATACTAAAGCCGGAATCACCAATAGGTTAAGAAGGTGGATACCAATCGATAATCCCAGGAGGAAGCAGATAAAAATTATCCATCTATCAGAATGTTTTTGATGGGCTACACTTTCCCATTTCAGAATTGCCCAGAAAACAATTGCTGTAAAAAGTGATGATGTTGCATATACTTCACCCTCAACTGCAGAAAACCAGAATGAGTCGGAAAAAGTATATGCCAGTGCACCTACTGCACCACTGGCGATAATAGCCACAATATTTGGCAATTCAAGTTTATTATCCTTAACAAAGAATTTTTTTGCCATATGAGTAATAGTCCAGAACAGGAAAAGAATTGTAAATGCTGATGTAATGGCCGAAAGCATATTTACCATTTTTGCAACATGTTCAGGATCGGAAGCAAAGAATGTAAATAGTCTTGCCAATAGAAGAAATACAGGAGCTCCCGGTGGGTGTCCCACTTCAAATTTATAAGCAGATGCAATAAACTCACCACAGTCCCATAAACTTGTTGTTGGCTCTATGGTTAACATATATACTATTGCAGCTATAAGGAATACAATCCATCCGGATACATTATTTATTAATTTGTACTTCTTCATATGGAAATTATTATATTTTCAGTAGTCAAATGGAACTTTGCATTCCATTATTATCTATTAACTAATATGCGAAGATAATTTATTTTCAATCTTCAGAGGAATGACTTAAACAAAAAAATAAAAAAAATTTGTAGGAATTATTTTTTTAGTAAATTTGCAGGCTCATTGAAAAGATGAAAAGTGTTATTGTCCGATGGTGTAATTGGTAACACATCTGATTTTGGTTCAGAAGAGTCCAGGTTCGAGCCCTGGTCGGACAACAAGAAAATGAAGAGGTTACGAGAGTGACCTCTTTTTTGTTGCCAGATTGTTGCCAGGCTTCTCCCCCTTACATTTCTTGGCTGGTCAAATTGAATACAGCTCATTCCCGAATTTTTGGCCATAAAAAAAAATTTCGGTAACTTGCTGCAAACCTAAACTTTAAAACCATGAAAAATCTATTTCTTATTATTTCGATTCTACTTGTCTGCTCTGCTTGTCAGGATAAGCAAACCATTCAGAAATACTATGAAGAATCACCTGAAATCGAATTGTGCAAGAAACTGGTCGAAGCCTACAACAATCAAGACTGGGAAACCTTCAAGTCAAACTATTGTGACACTGCAAAAATCTGGCATAACTCTAAATATTTAGTCGATCCAGGTATAAGTCCTGGTGCTTTTATTGATGGAGTTAAAGAAACTTCAGCTGAAATGGAATATTTTAGATTCACTGATAACGCAAGATGGGAAATGATCATAGATAATGATGACAATCGTTGGGTTCATTTTTGGGGAAACTGGGAAGGTAAGTTTATAAAGAGTGAATCAAAGATTATTAATATCAATCACATTGATTATCTCGTAAAAGATGGAAAGATAGTTTCAGAAGTTGGCTATTGGGATAACCTACCTTATTACTTAGAAACACAGAAAATTAATTCATTGGAAGAATAGAACAGGTATTGCAAAAAATTACATGAATAAAGTAGTCTACCCTGAAAATGAAGGCTTACTCAATTTTAGGAATATCTCAAATCTTTGCTCAGTTCATCGTTAGCTGCCGTTTTTTATCTTCTTCTCAATATATTTGGAGTTTAGTATCCTGAGAGTTCCCATATAATCTAATTTAAATTTGATCAAATCTCCAACTTTATATTTCTTCTTATTTTCGTCAAGGTCAATTACAATCATATCTGAACTTGCTCCTGCCATTTTTATAGTTTTGTCAACTAATTCAATATGATTAATATCTACATCAAGCAATCCAATGTCAATAATTGCCCTTTTCGAAGTTTCCCCAATATTTTTTGGGTCAAACCCAAATTCCTCTCCTTCAACATTACTGCCAAGTTCTCCTTCAGGATTCATTGGTTTTTCGGTTAATTCAATTATCTCTGAATATAATGTAAACACATCCGCATTCATTTTTTTAAACGGTCTATTGTTATAAACATCGGTGCCTAAAAAAAGAGTCTCTCCTACTCTAAAATGATTGATTCCTTTAGGTAGTAAATTTTGAAAAATTAAGGGGATTGTAACAGATGAACCTCCTGAAACATATTCTATTTGCCTGTTAAATTTTGCTTCAATTAATTGTTCATACAGACTTAATTGAATTAATTTATCGTGATTTGGTAAAACGCCATATAAGCAAGATAGATTGGTTCCAATTCCCACAACTTGAATGTTTTCTAATTTGAAAACACTTTCATAAAAAGACATAAAATCGTCGCCCATTACACCCTCGCGAAGTTCACCCAATTCAATCATAATGATTATTTTGTGAATTTTGTTCTGTTTTTTAGCTTCCTCTGCTAACAGCTTGATAGTTTCAAATTCTGTATTCATGCTCACATCGGCATATTTTACTACACTTAAAATGGCACGTTTTGCAGGTGGTTTTATATAAATTGTTTCAATATTGGGATTGATTGATTTAATCATTTTTAAATTAGTCACACGAGAGTCTGATATAGTCTTTATATCAAATTTCAATAGTTCAGTCAAATATTTTTTGTTGCCACTTAATACTTTGGAAACAACTGACCATTCAATGCCGTTTTTTTTAAAAAGGGTATTGAGATACTCAAAGTTAGATTTAAGTTTTTTTACATCTATTGTTACAAAAGCCATAATTATTGTTTTATTACTGTTCGTATTATTGATTCTGATAAATGTGCTAGTATTTCATAATTAAGTTCGTCGCTAATTTCGCTAAATGCACTTACCTTTATTTCTAAGTCGCCCTGTTTTCCAATTAAAACAACTTCATCTCCTACCTTTGCATCATTAATATGCGAAATATCTGCTATTATCATATTCATATTTACAACACCAATTACACTGCATCTTTGACCGCCTATAAGCACTCGCCCCTTATTGCTCAATGAGCGATTGTAGCCGAATGAATATCCAACGGGGATTAATGCAGTTGTAATATCAGTTTGAGCCAGAAAAGAAATGCCGTAACCTATAAATTCACCGCTCTTAATTTTTTTTATCGCCATAATTTGACTTTGCCATCCAAGTATCCTTTTCAAAGGATCAATTTTATTGATTTTATTGTTGATATATTGGACATAAACTTCGCTACTCGACCAAAAACCATAAAGCATAATTCCTATTCTTACCAAATCCATTCTTGCTTTTGGATAAACAAATGCTGCTGCAGAATTAGCAACATGTTTATATTTGGGAATAAAATCATTGGTTTCAAGAGTCGCTAACATTTTTTTATATTTCTTTAACTGACTTTGTATCCTTACGCGATTGGAAACACTCTCGGCTCCTGCAAGATGTGTGCAAAATCCAACTATTTCAATATAATGAGCATTTTCTTTTATCTTGGCAATCGCATTATTTAATTCATCGGTATTTAGGCCTGAACGATTCATTCCTGTTTCGGCTTCAAGATGAATTTTAGCCTTTATGTTAAGCTCTTTGGCATATTTTATTGCAATATTGAGTCGTTCAATATTAAAAACAAAAAACTCTATTCCTTTTGTGATTGCTCCTCTGATACTTTTTTCACACAACCATCCCATAACCATAATTGTTGCCGGTTTAGAGATACAATTAAAAACCCGAAAAGCTTCGCTATAATTAAAAACAGAGTAATGCTCAATTCCATATTTCTCGAAAAGTGGGACAACTTGCTCTACGCCGTGTCCATAGGCGTTAGCTTTAACAACGGCTGATATTTTAACTTTGTTGCCAAGTTTCTTTTTTAAAAAAGCAATATTATTTTCAACCGCATTTTCATTTAGCGTTATTAGAGAATTATCAATCATCCCTTATTGTTTTTTTTTAAATGGCATAAAATATATTTATTCACGAGCCAAAACCAAAATAACAAGCATTATTATAAAATAAGCCCACAACACCAAGCATTGAAATCAAATAGATCACAAATATTGAAATATCAATTATGTGAACTTGCATAGCCTTACTTTTTCAACCTCATTTCAATATACTTGCTACTAAAACCAACTTTTTCGTATAAAAACCTTGCTGGATTTTCGGGCTCAACATGTAATGCAATACTTCCTTCAGCCAAATCAATGGTTTTGTGCATTAACATTTTACCTATTCCTTTTCCTCTATGATTTTTGTGAGTTGCAATATAAACCAGGATATTTTCCGGAATATAACCTTTCATTCCAGTTTGGTTTATCACTACTACACCTGATATTTCATTTTCTAAATATGACACTATAATAAATCCACCAAAAGAAGTTGTTTCTTTCAATGCGTAATCAATACATTTTTCTATATCTGATTTTGGGTCTCCATATTCCTGGAGGTTGTCAAATAAAAAATCAATTACGCTTTCTTTTTCTTTTAAATTCGGTTTGTTCGTTGTATTAAATACTTTTGTTTGAAACATAAAATAATTTCCCTTTTAATTAATAATTAAATTTCAGAGTATATTATAATGTTTTTTTTTGAGATATGCAATTCTAATTCAAATGGCAGCTAAGATTGTACAGCTGCATTACTGTTATTTATATTATCTATGGGTTCGGTTTATTTAATAAACAGGTGTTGTGTATATAAATAGGGTTAAGTGCAGTTATATTTTGCTACTCGAAATTGTAAAGAATCCTTGTTTAATGTTGAAATGCATAATACAGTTTTTTAATTCTTTCATACCTAAGACCCCATCTATTTCAAACAATCCGTTAGTATTGGAAGGTAATGTTGATACATTTTCCAGTATCAGTGTTTGACCTCCTGTGTTTAGTTTTATGTTTGGAAACATATACGATCTAATTTTTCTTAAACCACCTACAGAAACCATACGTGTATTTCTTTTAATTGCATTTGAAGTATCTATCTTATCTAAAAATGGCTCATATAATCCAGCTTTACTTGCTCCTGTGTCTATGAAAAATAATAATGATTGTCCGACAGAATCTGTACAGGCTATTAGAGGTTTACTCCACCAAAAGAAATTCTCTTCTTTTTCATTATTTATTGAAGTTGCCAATGATAATGTTTTTGTTTTATCATTAATTGTTACATCAAATTCCTGTAACAAATTCCAACCAATAATCCCATCTATTTTCAAAAGGCGAATACCTAATATTTTAAATTCAAGATTTTTACTAGCGAATATTATACAATGATGGTTGTATACTTTAAGATTATCAATTGATAAAGAGTCAATCAGTCCTGGTGTAGTGTTCACACTATATCCTGTTGCTGCCTTTGCAATAGTACTTATTGATGAATTCTGTTTAATATTGCATTCTTTGGCTGTTTTTAAAGATAGTACAGTCATTCCACAGCCTGTATCCACCCAAAAACGATATTTTTTCCCATTCACTTTTACCTCTATAATGGGAGTCCCAACTCTATTCGGTTTATATGGTATGTTTAAAGTTGAATTCAAAACAATCTTCTCGTCATTATACTTTGAATAAAACCTTGCCAAATCAAGAATAGATGTATCTTCATTTTCACTGAAACTATGTAGAGAATAGATTTTTATAACGCTATCCCATTTCTTTTCATAAAAATAAAGATTAACCAATGCATCGAATAGTCCGGTAGTATCATTACATATTATATTGAGATTATTTTCAAGAATTGTAGTCGCTTTTTCATATTGTCCTACGCTTACATTTTGAATAACCTCCCGTTTTATGTCATCTGATATAGTTTGAGCATAACCATTGTAAAAACTCAAACTAAATACAGAAAAACATAATAGTTGTAATCCTTTTCTTGCTGTTAATCTAATTTTGTGAACCAATATTATAGTTATTTGATTTTAAACTATTTTCTATCATTGCTTAATATTACAGCTAAAATGTAGAATTTAATCATCAGTTATAGCATAAAGTTAGTTAGAAGTAGCAAGTTATAAAAAATTGATGATAAAATAGAGTTGGACAGTTTGTCGTCACCATCATAAAAGATTATTATTATCTCTGTGATTAATTATTGATAACGATTGAGACAACCATAAATCTTATTTTAAACCATGTGGCCGGTTGTTATCAATGCAAGAGGGATATCCTGAATTTCCAATAAGACATCTAATCTCTAAACTCGAAATAAGAATCATCAAGCATCCAGTTTTCAATATAAGTATCCTCAGGAAAATCTTCAAAATAAGAATCATCAAGCATCCATTTTTCGATATAAGTATCCTCAGGAAAATCTTTAAAATAAGAATCATCAAGCATCCAGTCATCTATATAAGAAACTGATATCGGTGATTCTTCAATATAGATATCAATTAACTCAGTAATAGATATAAACATTAGAGTTTGTGGCTCATCAATATTGGTATTGTTCTTGTTTATGGCATAACTACCAGAATATGAGCTTAATCCAAAAATAAGTAAAATTATAAATATTGGTCCTGCCATTTTCCTTCTATTATAAAATATTGTTTTCATAATCACAAAAGTTTAATTATTATTGATTATTTTACTGCAAAGTTATTCTTATTTAGATTAAATTAAAATAATATTGCATATATTTTTGAAAAAAGATTGATTATTTTTAATGTAATTGTATATGCCACTCAAAGCGAGCAGTTTGTTTATTAATTGCTTTTAGGATTGAGCAAATGAATACCAATTCATCTATTGGTTTGGTTTTTTTTGCTAAGGAATCACAGGCTATTTGATTTTTCTACCAGTGATCTTGAGAGTGATATCCGCTACATACATTGTTCCTTCAAAATTACCCCCTTCAAAAACAATGGAGTAAGATAGGTCCATTTCCGGAATAACAGCAACCCAAGTCATCCTATTGTTCTCAACTTTGATATCTTCCATTATTAGTATGTTACCCCTTGTGTCCATTTTCCCGGTATATCCACTTTCTGTTTTTTTAAGGTTCATTGTTCCGCTAACATTATTCTGAGGTTGTTCAACCACCCATTCATAGTTGCCAGAAAAATCTGTTATTTTTGCCTTCGTTGTTTTTTTAGAAGTACTACATGAAAGCATAAAAACAATGACTACCAATATAATTGATACTTTACTGAGAGATGTTTTCTTTTTCATAGTCAGACTTATTATTATTAGGAAATATATTTATCATCCTAAAGATAAAAATAAAATTAATTTTAATACTATTGTGTAGGGCTATTTTCAGGGAGAAAAACTACCGGAATCCAAATACGACCGGGAAAATAAATATCGCTATTAGGGTCCAGACTGCATAAACCGCAAAGTACCTTGCGACCGATTTTTCAATAATTTCTTTGGGTGCACCTTTAAAACAAGATCGGTATAGTTTTTCGGCTATCATTATCAGATTAATGAAAACCAGGATGTTGGTGATTAAAACGACAGCCCGGTTTGGGGTTAATCCTTCAGATATTCTGGAGATGATAGCTGCTAATGCAATGGAGTTAATGACAATGGCCATGATCGACAGGAAAAGTAATGCCAACAAGGTATTCTTACCTGATATTTCTTTGTTGATCTCTGAGATGGAAAATATGATCAGAGCCAGTACTCCCATGAGCATCACATTGAAAATGATTAGAAGTTCCCTGTTCTCCAGGATGCTATTGTTTGTAAAGAGGAACAAAACCAGAAAAACGGTCAGCGTTACCAGCACCACCGGGGTGAAAACCCGTGCAATGACAGGGGCAATTTTAGTGGTGATCCCGGGATAGGTCCTGATTAGGTAATATGCAATTACTGGCGATGCCACGCCGCCAGGAATGGCAATGAAATCTATATAGAACTGCATAGTATTTATTCCAATTACATTGAACAAACCCTGGGTGATAACAGTAAGCACTCCACCTGCCAGCAGGATCAATCCGGTCATGATAATCAATTCGCCACTGAATCGGATAAAATCCATCCGGCCCGACAAATTGCGGTAGTTGAACTGCACATGGACTAATCCGAAGAAACACCACAACATCAGCGGAACATGCAAAATGGCTATCATAATGGAATCGCCCGGGCTGGTTGGCAACAGGTTTATATATAAGCCTGTGGCAATCAAAACAGCTCCGTACAGCATCGCTTTTCTTAAACCTGAGATCTTGTTAAGCCAGAAGGAATAAATAATGAGCCCGTTAAATGCAATGAGTGCTATATTCCTGAGATAAAAGAATTCCTGGTCGACTCCTGTAAATACGGCCGGAATTAAAACCAGGATTGCCGTGAATACAGCAATAGCAAGCACCTCAAAAAGATCACGGAGCTGAGAACCTTTCCTCTCTGTTGCCCTGTCATGGGCAAGGCGGATTTTCCAGAATCTTACCAGGGAAGTATCATAGTCTCCGGAGATTTCGGTAAAGTATTTTTCAAAATTTCTATGATCCTGACGATATAAGTTCTCCAGTTTGTCCGGATCGTGTATACTATCAATAATTTGCTGTTTCATGTCGATCCAATCGTTTTTATTGTCAAGATTATATTACAACGGTCACGGTAATAAAATAGTATCTTTAGCAGGCTTTTTATCGTATATTTAATGTATATTTATTATGTTCCTAAACTAATTAATTATTATATGAAAAACAGGATTTTAACTCTATTGTTTTTACTGATTACAATTTTATTTGCATGTACTTCGGAAAAGGAAAAACCATCTGATATGATCAGACTTGGAATTTTCGGAGGTATGGGGCCAGGAGCGACGGCCGATCTTTATCAACAGGTGGTTAAGTTAACACCTGCTAAAACCGACCAGGAACATATTCCGACCATAATATACAGCCAACCAAGAATACCCGACAGAATGGCCAGTATAAGGAATAAAGATCAAATCGTTGTTCCTTATATTGTAGAAGCAGTGAAGTTACTCGAGGATGCCGGCGCATCATTTATTGCAATTCCCTGCAATACTGTTCATTATTTTTTCGATTATATGCAGGATGCCGTATCCATACCTATAATTAATATGATAAAAGAAGCCGTTCAGGTTGTGTCTGATAAATATCCTGATGTTAAGAAGGTTGGATTACTGGCAACAACTGCTACTATAGAAACCAAACTCTATGAAAAGGAACTGATAAATAAAGGATTTCAGGTTGTTATACCTGATGATGATGTAGAAAATGAAAAGGTTATGAAAGCCATATTTGGAATAAAATCTGGTATTGACCGGCAAATTAATGAAGACCTTCTGGCAGAAGCAGGTCAGAATGTAATTGATAAAGGAGCTGAATTAATTATTCTTGGCTGCACCGAAATACCATTGGCATTTAATCCACACAGGGTAAACGTACCGGTTGTAAATGCCACAAAAACTCTGGCTGAGAAAGCCATTAAAATGTATGCTGAATTGAGCGGTAAAATAAAATAATCCGGATCAATTTGTTAATAAATGATATCCTATTTCTTATTATTAAATGATTTATCAGGATGTTGTGGGACTGGCGGAACTTCTCTGGGATCTTCAGCAATCAATTTTAACAGATGATCTATTGCTGCTTGCAGCTGGGCATCCTCACCCTTAAATGTTGAATGTGGTAAATTTTCGACAACAATATCCGGCTCAAAACCATGCCCTTCAATCAGCCAATCTCCATCAGGCCCATAAACTCCATCCATTGGGGCTCGTGCAACACCTCCATCGCTTAATCTATTAGAACTGCTTAGCCATATTTCACCACCCCAGGTTCTGGTACCAATGGCAGTGCCCAGGTTCAATTTTTTAAATCCTTCTGCAAAAGCTTCGCCATCAGAAGCAGTATTTTCATCCACCAATATTACAATATGACCCCGAAATGCATATTGCATGTTCCAGGATGGGTTGCCTGATCTCGACTTCCAATACATCCAGGCTTTTCTAAGCAATTTCTCCAGGATAAAGCTTTCAATATTTCCCCCTCTGTTATGTCTCACGTCAATGATTAAGCCAGGTCTATTAAAAACAGGGTAAAACTCTTTATACCACTGATTAATATCTCTTCCTCCCATAGCCTGAAGATGCACATAACCAACACTGTTTTCTGTTTTCTTTTCAACTTCCAAACGCCTTGAATATTCCCAATCCCTATAACGCAGACCAGACAAGTTCCCTTTTGGCACCACAATAACATCCCGTTCTTTCGAATCACGTTTTACTTTAAGCCTTACCTGCTTTCCTGCCTGATTCCTAAGAAGCTCTCCTATATCTATTGCCGATAAAGCTGATTTACCATTTATGCTTGTGATAATATCTCCCACTCTAATGTCTAAATACGGATCATCTAAAGGCGACTTTTCATTGGGATAATCAGGGTCAGCTTTATAAATATGTTCAATTAGAAATCCTCCTCTCTTTTTATCTCTGCTGAATAATGCACCAAGATTAGCAACTGGCAAGTTTTGTTTATCATTCCTTGTATCGCCTCCTCCCACACTTGTATGCAGTGCAGCAAGTTCACCAACGAATCTTCCAATCAAATCAGATAATTCTACCCTGGTGGTTACCCTATCAATAAGAGGATAATATTTATCATGCATAGCTTTCCAGTTAACTCCATGCATTTTTTCATCATAAAAATAATCACGTTCCATACGCCAGGCATCTGTAAATATTTGCTTCCAGTCTTCCTGCGGAGTAATAGCAAAATGCCACCCGCTCAGATCAATTTTTTTAGAACTTATATCACTTACTTTACTGGTACCGGCATCAATCATGTAAAAATTATTTTGTTTTCTAACAAGTATTTTATTTCCATTTTCTGTTACAATAAAACTTCTCACATCTTCCACCATTTTTTCCAGCTTCACTTTTTCATTGCTTATTTTTACAAGGCCAAGGTGGGTTTTTGCATTTAATCCGGTTTCACTTGTCATAAGGTAAATAGCCTTTTTAGTAACATCCAAACCACGGTAATTACCTGCCGGAACAGGAACCTCGGCAATTCGATCAATAATACCCATCTGATCAATTACAACCTGAACAGAATCTTTATTTTTATCTTTTTTTATATCTGTTGTATCCGGTTTTTTGTCAACACTCAGCTCATCATTGGGACGAAATGGCGATCGTGTGCCTTTTTCCAGGGCTATGTGATATATTTTTTCGCTGGCATCAAAATATGGTTCTGGCTGCCTGGCTCCCCAGGGAGAACCTACAAGAGTTGTAAAACTCCTGTCAGATAAGAAATAAATAAACTTCCCATCCGGACTCCATTCCGGGTTAGTACTATTTGCCCTGTCTGTTGTAATTGGAAAAGATTTACCTGATTCCAAATTGTACAGGTGTATTTGGCTCATAGTGTTTAAAGCAGTCTGGACAAAAGCCAGCCACTTGCTGTCTGGTGACCAGGAATATGTGCTTATTCCTTCCTGGTTGGTTGATATTTTTTTGCTGATACCTGTTGAAATATTTAGCAAAAACATATTACTATGAAGATCTTTATATACCAGACTCTTCCCATCAGGCGATGGAATTCCACTAAATCGGAGCAACTTTCCATTATCGGTAATAGATTTATGCTCTCCAATGCCGTTCGATGGCATGCTGATGAATTCAAACTCCCCGCTTTCATCTGACAAAACATAAATGTTTTCTCCATTTTCAGAGAATATCGCGTCACGATATCTTACATTCTTTTTATCTGTAAATTCAACAAATCTACCTGACTTCACAGGTGCAACAAAAACCCGTCCTCTTGCTGTAATTACAATTTTTTCTCCTTCTTTATCCGGATAGACTGATGTGATATAACTGGAAGGATTGTCAACCCATTTTTCCCTTAATTGATCAAGATCCGAGGCCAGTGTAATATTAATTTTATTTTGTGTATTCGCCTGAATATTATAATGCCAAATATCTGCTCCAAGCTGATACACAATATTTCCTTCTGACAATCCTGCATACCGGACATCAAATCCTGTATGATTAGTGTGTTTTGTTAAATTATTTCCATTTTCATCAATTGACCAGATATTCATAATTCCATCCCGGTCAGAAATGAAATATACTCTGCCATTAAACCACATAGGATGATGACTTTCTCCTTTATAATCTTTTGTCAGTTTTATTGCCTCAGGGCTGCCTTGAGTATACTTCCATATTTGTCTTGCAGTACCGCCTTTGTATCTTTTTGTAACGTTTCCATGATAGGAAGGTCGGACAAAGTAAACCGTTTTACCGGTTTTATCGAAAGAGGCCTCACTTGCCTGACTCAAAGGAATCCGGTTTTTCTGCGATGTTTTTGTATCTATGGTAATCAATTGCCGGTCTGGGAGCGTAGAAAAAGCTCTTGTGTCGTAAACTATTTTTCCATCCGGAGTCCAACCGTTTACCATTGAAAAATCACTTTCATAGGTCCATCTCACAGGTAAACCCCCGGTAATCGGCATAGTATAAATCTCCGTAGGGCCTTCGTAACTTGCAGAAAAGGCAATTGTTTTTCCATCCGGTGAAATTGAAGGGTAGCTTTCTTCTTCTTGATGCGAAGTTAATCTTTGGGCAATACCTCCGGTTAGGGGAACAGTCCAAATATCTCCTTCGGCAGCAAATACAACAGTATTTCCCTGTACAGCAGGATAACGATAATATCCCTCAAATCCCTGAGAGAAAATATAATTAGGCGCTAAAAAGAAAAAACACAATATTCCTTTGGATAGCAAAATAAGAAGTTTCTTTTTCATTATTAATAATTTATAGTTTAGAAAATAGGTCATATCTTTTTGTTTATTAAAGTTGTTATATATGTGTAATAAAGATATGCAATTTTGGTAATATTGTAAATTAATAGTTTATAAATGATATTATGAAAAACCTAAGAATAAACCTTATTTATTGCCTTATTCTAATTTGCGGAGTTTTTTTATTGATTAATTGCTCCAATCAAACAGAAACAAATTGGATATTAGCAAAATTACAATCTGATTCAGTGAATGCAAGTACCGGTTTCAGGCCTGCCAGTGCATACGAAACAGATGGAGAAATTTTCCCGGATGAATTTGTTGATGATTTACTTTATTTACTGGAAGAACATATTAAAGACAGTACAGTTCAGGCTGATTTTGTAAAAGAATCCGGATTACATTTCTGGAGGTTTTTTAATCGACTAAGCCAGGGAGTATTAAGCCCTGAGCAAACAACATTAGTTAAAGATTATTTTAACGAATTGAAGGTTTTATATCCCAATGCTTCTGATAATATTGATAAGCGTCTATTTCAACTAAACAACCTGATGCCTGGAAAAGAAGCACCAAATATTGTTGGAGAGGATATTAAAGGTGTTCCATTTGAATTAAAAGACTATAGAGGAAAAATAACAGTGTTGGTATTTTCCGGACAATGGTGTGGCCCATGCAGAAGTGAATATCCATATCAGCGATTCCTATTGGAGTTATTTAAGGATGATCCTGTGGATATTGTCAGCGTTAATAGTGATCCAATGGAAGTTGCAAAAGTATATAAGAAGGAAAATAATCTTAATTATCGTTCATTTTTTGACGGAGGGGGTACTAAAGGACCTATAGCTACAAGATGGAATGTCTCCGGCTGGCCACAAACATATATTCTTGATGAGAACGGAATTATCCGAACTGTTGGAGCAAGACATGAAATGATGATAACAGTTGTAAAGGAGCTACTTTACAAAATGAAATAGCTTTTTAATTACAAAACCACTGCTCACATGAACTGGAATTTGTACTCAGACTATTGAATCTGTATCCGAATAGCTTGAGTTGATTTATTGGTAATTAAGCGGCAAATATACATTCCGGGTATTCGCCGGTTACCGAAGTTATTTCCATCCCATGTAAATGTCTGTTTCCCTTGTGCAAAAGAGCCTTCATATACTTTTCTAATCAGCTTACCTGTGATGTCAAATACTAATAATTCACCTTCCTGGCGACTATCAAGATCAATACTCAAATTAACCTGCTGGCTTGATGGATTTGGAAATGCATTAATTTTTGAGACTGTTTTAATTGGATTTTGGATTCCTGTTGCCGAAGCCAAATCAATACGCCACATTGATCGTCCAAAAGTAGCAGCAAGCAAGGTTCGGGTTGGTCTGTGGATATTAAGGTCCAAAACCGGAGCATTTGGCATACCGGGTGCCATTAATTCCCAATGATCTCCACCGTCCTGTGTAGTATAAACACCCCCATCAGTTGCCAGATAATAAGTATTGGGAAAATCAGGATCGATTTGGATATTATTGACAGGGAAATCCGGAAGGTTACCGGAAACATCCGTCCAGTTGGCACCTAAATCTGTGGTTCTGAATACATGCGGAACATAATCAAAATACCTTAATCCAGTGAAAGTAACGTATGCAGTGTTTTCGTCAAATGGATCTGCTGCCACACAGCTCACCCATCTCCATGGAAGATTTTCAGAAACTTTGATCCAATTGTCAGAAACTGAGACATCAGGATTGATCCATACATTTCCGTCGTCTGTTCCGGCCAGAATAATATTGGAATTTACCGGAGAAACGGCCACCGTGCTGATGGTACCGTAATTCCACGGAGGTTGATCTCCGTTAGTAAGATCATCACTGATTCTTGTCCATGTTCTGGCCCGGGTTGTTGAGCGGTACAGTCTGTGTGATCCCAAATACAAGGTGCTTGGGTTATTTGGATCGAGTACATAAGGAGTCTTCCAATTATATCTTTCCCCATTTGCCGGGCGAGCACTTCTAAAACTTGAGCCTCCATCTGTAGACCTTCGAAAACCTCCTCTTTGAGAGGCCGCATACATGTAATTTGGATTGCTGGGGTCTACCCTAACAATAAAACCATCTCCTCCATTAATGCTTCCCCATTCCATTGGATCACCACTCTCTGAACGCTGAGTGCCACGGTCCTGAGTTCCACCCATGATATCTTTGGAATCATGGAAATTGGCTTCACAGGTATAAAATTGGGTAATGGGTAGGGTATATGCTTTTGTAAGGTTTGATGACCCATCTCTGGAAACATAAACTCCACCATCATTCCCTATTACCACCAATTGATTATCTGCGGGGTGAACATACACCGCATGTTGGTCGACCCAGAAATCATTATCGTTCACCGTAGTCCACGATTCAGCTCCATTATTGGAATAATACATGCTTACTCCCATTGACCAGAGGATATCTGGATTGGTCGGATCCACATGCACCTTACCTTCCCAATAATTGCCCTGAATATTGGATTCTGTTCCAACCCAGGTGTCGCCACCATCAGTTGTTTTGAACAAATCTATCCAATTCATGTTACTATCAGAATAATGTGCATATATAACGTTTGGTTGGGATTCACACATTCCGATGCCAATCCTACTGATTTGTCCGGTAGGCAGTCCATTGGTCAATTGCTCCCATGTGTCGCCACCATCATAGCTCCTGTACATTCCACTGGTGAGGCCTCCGTATGCCCTATGATCAGCAAATCGAATACGTTCCCACATAGTGGCATAAATCGTATCCGGATTTGTGGGATGAATAATAAGATCAATACCACCTGTGGAATCCGAAATAAATAAAACATTTTCCCAGGTTTCGCCGCCATCAATTGTCCGATAGATACCTCTTTCGGGATTATTTGAGAACAGGTTTCCCATAGCAGCAACAAAAACCCTGTTTGGATTGCTTGGATCAATTTCAACCTTACCAATACCTCCGGCATTTTCTAATCCAACATGTGTAAAACTTTCTCCTTCATCAGTTGATTTATATACCCCATAACCATCGTAGGTAACAGAACCATTACCGCCGTTTGGCTCCCCTGTGCCCACGTAAAGTATCCTTTTATCTGTCTGGGCGATGTCCATATCTCCAATTGACAGAGTCTGATAGCCATCAAAAATTTGGGTCCATTCTCTACCCTGGTCAATAGTCTTATAGATTCCTCCGGAAGCAGCACAGGCAAATATAGTGTTAGGGTCTGCAGAATGCATTTCTACATCTGTTACCCGGCCTCCTACATTCAAGGGACCGGCAAATTCCCATTCTTGACCTCCTGATTTGAGATTGCGTAATTCTTCCTGAACGGCAATGGCTTGTTTCCGTGAAGCTTCGTATGCTTCAGGGTTCAGATGACCAAATGGAAATACTCGCTGGGCTAATAACCAATCGTTCGGTGTATAAGCTTCTTTTTCTAATAAGCCTTTGTCTGACTTATTTGGAGCAAGACACATAATGGCTATAGCAATAATAGATACTGTAAATCGGATGGATTTTGTCAATTTCATAAAATAATTGTTTGTTTGGTCCTGCAAGTTATGAAATTTTAAGAATCTACACGGTACAGGAATAGCTTTTTTTCTAATAGCAATGAACCAGGAATTTTTGCATCAAAAGATTATAAAATTAATCAATCATAAATTTGAGATGTTTAGTGAACTGTCCTCTTGCCAGAGAATCCATTGATTGCCTTTTTAAATAAACATTATTCTTCACCAGTCTTGATATGGTGGTAAAGAACCCCAGTCCATTCTCAATATTTGTAAATTTCATTCGTTGGTCAATTTTTGCATCACTATAATAAATATAATCATAATATTTTTTATCAGCATTAAAAATGCAAAATTCTATATGCTTGAACGTTCTGGATTCTATATTAGGATCTTCTTCAATATTCTTTCCAATGAAGTTATAAAAATGATCGGGAGAATAGGTCATTTTAGATATTATTGATCCATTTGAGAATATGCTCCATCCTTGATTAAATGGATTACCATCCATTATTTCATACCAGTTCATGTAATCCCATTCTTTCTCTCTTGTACTAATAAATGATTTCCTATAATTTACAGCTTTATCCTCCTGTTCACCACTGGAATAATGATTTGTATAATTAACTTTCATAATCAATTCATAATATCCACCCCAATCGTACCATAAGATTTCAAAACCGCCTCTTTTATAAAAAGCAATTTCCCTTCCCGGCATTAATCTCCATTTGGGGCTAAATAGCTGAGGCGGAGCTCGTTTTGCTGATGCAGAAGTAACAAGTTTATCTCTGTATGGCAATTCAATAACAAGCCTGATCGTATCCATACGGGCCGGAAAAATGTGAGGAACAGTTTTATAAAGTATATTACTATCATCGGAAAAGAATCCTTTATCCTTAATTATTTCTGTGGTTTTTTCAAGTATTGTTTCTGAAACCACTTGTCCCATAAAACAATATTCAAGTTTAACTTTTGCTTCTTTGAAATAAAGTGAGTCAACAATTTTTGCTGTTAAATCAGGTCTGTATTTAGCTGAAAAAGTTTTACCAATTCTAATATAATTTGTATATACACTTTGATATTCGTTAACACCAGGACGATATGGTTTAATATCTCTTTCTACCACTCCGAATACAACAGGTAAAATTTCTCCCTCATAACTAATATCAATTTCAGTCTCACACGACAGTAAAAGTGATAGTAGAGTTAATAAGGATAAATATTTTCTTTTAATACAAATCATTTGGCTAATTGTACTTAACACAACGTATAGGCATAGCAGACATCCCTGAACTATAACCATATTTAAACGGATATGTATAATACAAATCAAGATAGTAGATCAATTGTTTTTTATACTTTGCATAAAAGTTAATGGATGCCTGATTAAAATTTCTTGGTATCATTTCCGATGTCCAGAAATTTTCAACATAATAACCATCCGGACTTTTATTTCGCCATCGTCTGTATATCCACTTATCAATATTAATATCATGCCATAACATCCCTGTAGTAATAAAATCGAGGCCTGTTTGACCCTCAGGTTCATAATATTGTGCTACGGTAGGATTGTATTTTTCTAAAACTTTATTCCAGTCATTTTGAGTCGGGATATGCCATCCTGAAGGACAAATTCCCTGAGCGGAAGTATCTTTTGAGTAATTCATTGCTTCATCCCACTCATATAAACCTCCATGAATATTGCCTAATGAATCATTATTATAGAAAAAATACTTTTCAACAGTATCGTTATCAGTCTGGAATATATTAGATTTAATTTGTGTTCCGTAGTTAAGATTTTCAGACATCCACCATTGATCTTCAATTCTTACAATTTTGTATACCCTGCCATCTCTTTCATCTGTTAAGGTAGATTTAATATTCTCAGAAAGTATATACATCTCTTTCACAACACTTCCAGACAAGCCCCCATTATCAATAACTTCAAGTCTGACATTAAACAGTCCGGATTGGGGAAAACAATAGTTATGTTGTTTTTCATAGGAAAAATCAGTATCCCACTCTCCGTCATTATTAAAGTCCCATCTAACTTGTAAGGCTCCCTTATAATTTTCCTTATCAAAGGATACTGAAGCATCAAAAGAAAATATAGTTGTAGAATCACCTTCTTCAGGATAATATGAGAACATTGCGACAGGAGGAATATTTTCTTTTTTGCAGTTTAAAAATATTAATGAACAAAACAGAAATAATACAATATGTTTAAATAAGTGTTTCAAAGTAATGGATATTTTCATTTAATTAATAATTTCGAAATTTAAGATGTTTTGTAAATTTTCCTTGAGCTAATGAATCAAGAGATTGTTGTTTTAATAAAACATTACTTTTTACTGTTTTAGATATACAGCTAAATATTCCCAGGCCGTTATTAATATTAGTAAATTTACGACCCTGATCAACCATTGTAGTTCCAAAATTTATATATTCAAAATACTCTTTATCAGCATTATTTATAGAAAACTCTATATTATTAAATCTTCTGTATTCAATATCCGGATCTTCTTTAATGCTCATATTGATAAACCTGTAAAATTCATCTGCATAAAAGAAAATTTTCGATATCACTGAACCATTCGAATATATATACCATCTTCCTTCATCCCATGTTTCATACCAGTTCATATAGTCCCATTCTGGTTTTCTGTTGCTTAAATAAGATCTTTGGTATGACACTGCTTTTTGTTCTTGTAATCCACTGTAATAGTAATTTGTATAATTCACTTTCATAAATAATTCATAATATCCTCCCCAATCGTACCATAATACTTCAAAATAATTTCCTCTATTATTATAATAAAATGTAATTTCCCTACCCTCCTCGAATATCCATCGGGGACTAAAAAGCTGCGGGGCAGCACGTTTTGGTGTGGAAGAAGTAATAATCTTTTCCAGGCCTGGCAATTCAATAACAAGCCTCACTGTATCCATCCGGGCCGGAAAATTGTGGGGAACAGTTTTATAAAGAATATTCTTGTCATCGGAAAAGAATCCATTATCTTTAATTATACCTGTAGTTTTTTCAAGTATTGTTTCTGAAATCACTTCCCCCATAAAACAATATTGCAGTTTTACTTTTGCTTCATTAAAATATAGTGAATCTGTGATTTTTGCTGTTAAATCAGGTCTGTAAGTTGCATAAAATGATTTGCCAATTTTTATATAATTGGTATAAACACTTGGATATTCATAAACCCCTCTACGATAGGGTTTAATATCTCTTTCTATTAATCCGTATACAACAGGTAAAACTTCTTCCTCATAACTAATATCAATTTCAGTTTCGCATGATATTAATAATGAACACATAATTGACAGATATAAATATTTTCTTTTTATCACAAAAATTTATTTTATTCTTCTTAAATCTCTACAATAAATCCAACCTTCAATATTTTAATAAACAAACTTTAAATGTTTTGTATATGGGCCATTTATCAGGTAATCTTCAGAAGCCTCATTAAGTTTTAAATTAATAATACTGTCTGAGCAGGAAGTAGCAAAAACACCGCTTCCATTTTTTATATTTGAGTATACATTCTCATTATCTGTAGGGAAGTTTGAAAAACTCATATATTCCCGAAGATATTTAGTTGATGCATAAACGAATATATCAATCCCGCTTAATTTTCTGCTTTGTACAGAATCATTTTTCTCGATTTTGGATGCCATACTTCTATAAAAATCTTGAGGATAATAAATTACTGATAGTTCTGAGCTTTTTGGAATCTTTTCCGGGCGATTTGTATATCCCCTATTAATGTAAATTGTGTTATAATATTCTAACCAATCATAATAATCATAATTTTTGAATGAGAATCTTGTTTTTTTCCAGTAAAGAACTCTGTCAAATAATTCACCATTAATTAATTCTTTATAACGTATTCTCATTATTTCTTCATAAAAACATCCTTCATCAAGCCAGTGAATGCTAAAATTATTATTGTCAAAAAAATTAATTTCTCCTGATGATGTTGCGGCAGCCGTTATTTTAGGAGCAGGAGTATAAGGAGCTTCTGAGCTAATTAATAAATCTTCGCCGGGGATATCAATAACAAGCCTGACTGTATCAAAAAACGGTGGTACAATATGATCTATAGTTTTATAAATAAAATAATCGTTTGCAGAAAACATTCCGGGCTCTTTAACAATATCATATGTTTTTTCTAATACCGTTGTAAATAATATATTTCCTTCAAGACAGTATTGTATTCTTACATCAGCATTGTCAAAATAAATTGAATCAGAAATTTTTGCACTAATATTGGCGTCCTGACCTCCATTATAAGATTTCTCTAATCTTACATAATTTGTTTTCAAAGTATTATTTTGTGCTAATCTTGTTTCCCATCCTTCCAATTCGAAGATACAATTTACAACAGCTAAAGGCCTGCTTTCAATAAAGTCATCTACTTCAGGATTACATGAAAAAGAAAATAATAAACATAAAAACAAAAGTGTTGTACAATTCAGATTATTGATCAATCTAATATTATCTTTTTTAATTCTTTTCAACAGTTTAAAATATTATGTCCGGTTCAATGTCTTTAATACATCTTACTGCCATTGCGTTATTTCCATAATTAGCCCACCAATAGCCTTCAATAACCGGTTCTACAGAATAGTGAAAATTATTAATCATACTTGAACTCCAGAAGGATGAATTTCTATATGTCCATTTAGGAGCATTTTCTGAACGGGAAAACAATTCCCATGAATTTCTTGTAAAATCTATTCCATAAAGCCCTCCCTCTAAAATTTGGTCTGTATCGCGTGGTAAATATTCTAACATTGTTTGCCATTCATTTAATGAGGGAATATGCCATCCATCAGGACAAATTCCTTTAACAATTATATCTGTTGGCTGCAACTTCTGTATTGCAGTATATCTGGTATAATTAATCATTTCACCCCATAAATACACTGCTCCTGATTTTTTACAATTAGCAGGAATATTAGTATGACAATATTTCTCAATTATTCCATTATCCATTTGGATTTTATTTGTATCAATATTTATTCCTATATTAAGATTTTCTGCAAACCACCATTGATCTCCAATCTTAACTATTCTGTATATTTGCTTATCGCGGAGGTCGGTTATTGTAGAACTAAGATTTTTGCCTACAATAATTTCTTTGCTAATACTTGATATATTTTCTGCTTTATCTTTTACTTCCATAGTTACATTTTTGTATCCACTGGTTTCAAACATGTGATTTATTGTTTTTTCCCGGGTAAAATGTGTATCCCAAATCCCGTCACTTTCCCAATCCCAGCGGACATATAATCCAACAAAGCTTTCTTCAGCATCTAAGGATAATGAAGCATCAAATGAAAAGATGGTAGTAGTATCACCTCTTCTCGGATATACAGAAAAATCACCTACAGGTGCTATATTTTCTTTTGTACAATTAATGAGGATTAATGCACAAAACAGAAAAAATATGGGATATTTATGTGTCGTTTTCAAAAAATTTGATTTGGTTATTCAATAGTAAATATACAAATTTTTTTCTTTACGAAAGAATCTCTATTTTAGTATCCCATTGATTACTCAATAATTAGAATTTCAATTATGAATAAAACCAGAACCAGAGATTTAACAATTGAAAGTATTGATATTAGACCTGTGAATATAAGTCTGACAGATGCTTTTACTATTTCCCGGGGAAGTATTGAAAGAGCCGAGAATGTGTTTTTGGAAATAACATTAAAATCAGGCATTAAGGGTTATGGAGAAATTGCCCCGTTTGAAGAATTAACCGGAGAGGATCGTGATTTTTGCGTCGATGTTGCCAATAAGCTGAAAGAACATTTAATTGGCAAAGCTGTTCATAACTATGTGTATTTAAGTCGTTTAATAAAAGAAATAATGCCCGGACAGACTGCTGTCAGATGTGGATACGAAATTGCAATACTGGATGCATACAGCAGATTTCTTAATATTCCTTTCCGCGAATTATTTGGGGGAAGGCTTATTACTGGTTTAAAAACTGATATTACCATCCCTATTCTTGGATTCAAAAGATCTGTTGAATTGGCTGAACAATGGTTTAAAAAGGGATTTAATACTTTTAAAATCAAGGTGGGAAGTAATTTCGATAATGAAATAAAACTGGTAAACCATATCAACGAATTAATACCTGATGCAGAATTTATATTCGATGCCAATCAGGGATTTGAAGTTGATGAGGCTATTTTATTTGTTAATGAATTGGAGAAAAGAGGGTGCAAAATCATTCTTTATGAGCAGCCTGTAAAAAGGGAAGATATTGAAGGAATGATAAAAATAAAACAATCTATCAATGTACCATTGGCAGCTGATGAGACAGTTTTCACAAAAGCTGATGCCCTGGAAGTAATTAAAAGAGATGCTGCTGATGTAATTAATTTAAAAATAATGAAGTCGGGTGTAATTGATACTTTTGAAATAGCATCAATGACCTTAACAGCAGGATTGGGATTAATGATTGGGGGGATGGTAGAAAGCCGACTTGCAATGGGGTGCTCTCTTGCAATTGCCCAGGCAGTTGATGGTATTAGTTTTTTCGATCTTGACACGCCAATATTAATGAGCGAAGATCCGCTTGTTGGAGGATACTCTTATGATGGTCCTTTGATGATACCCGATAATTATCCCGGACTGGGAATGCATCCAAAAATTTTCAATAAATAATTTTAAAGAAATTTTTGAATTCTTTTCCTGATATATCTATTTGTCGCTAAAAAAAATATCAAACCCGGGATAATCCTGATCCTTAAGAATAGTGTCATCATTTTATAGCGGCTTTGTAATTCCTTCCCTATAGATTTTTTCAATTCCTTATCATAATTTTTATGATAACCTGCACTAAAATCGTTGTTTTCAAAACTTTTAACTACCTGGCTTGCAGCTGTTTTTCCACTTAGCATTGCATTCCCTATTCCTTCACCATTCAGAGGATCAATTAGTGAGGCAGCATCGCCTGTTAATAAAAATCTTTCTCCTGAAACATTAGTTATTTTTGATCCTATCGGCAACCTGGCGCCTTCTATCTCGCAGATTTGTTCAGAATTTTTAAATTTTTCTTTTAAAATTTCCGATTCATTTATAAAACTGTAAAATGCCTCCTTAATATTGATTTTCCTATGTTTTATTTCTTTAGTAAGCATCCCAAAACCAACATTAACAATATTGTCAGGTAGAGCAAACAACCAAAAATAACCTGGAAGAAACTTTTTATCAAAATATATTTCAGCAGTATTATCAGAGGAACATTTTACATTTTTGAAATATACCTGAACAGCATCAACTTTATATTTATCTTCAGATAATCTGTTTGATAGTTTTTTTGCAACAATAGATCTTGCTCCATCAGCGCCAATTATTATTTTAGTATTAATAACTATTTTATCATTATCGGCTGTAATACAGACTTTTTCATTATTGTTTTTAATGTCATCAATATTAAAACCTTCATAAATATCGGTATTAGTATTTTTCTTGACCAGATTAAGCAAAAAATTATCGAAATCTTTTCTGGAGCATAAACAGGCTTCATTAACCCATTTAAATTCCAATCTTTTATTCTTATAATATGTGGCTGTTTTTCTATTAATAAGAAGATTTTGTGTATTCTTTAATTCCTCCACATATGCCGGAGATAGTTTATTCAATATTTTTATTGCCCTGCCTGTTATAAGGTCTCCACACACTTTTTTTCGGGGAAATTTAGCTTTATCTACCAATGCTATTTTTAGTCCCGACTGTTTTAATGCCAGGGCACAGGTACATCCTGCCGGGCCGGCACCAACTATAACAACATCATAATCTTTTATACCATATTTATGCATATTAACGCAAAGATAAATAAAAGGGAAATTATAATAGTTAGGATTTCCTTTATCTGAATATTTTAAAGCTCTCTATATCAGTCTTTTTCTAAAAATGCATCACATTCCCTATATGCCTGAATCACAGCCTTTTCACCTTCAATGCCTTTTAAGGATTTTCCATGCTCCATACATAACACTCCATCAAATTCTTTATTATAAAGATATTTGAAAATATTCTTATAGTTTATTTCACCTGAGGTAGGTTCTTTTCTTCCGGGATTATCACCAAGATGGAAAGCAGCGATTTCTTCATAGCAATATTCAATATTAGGTATAATATTCCCTTCTGTTATTTGCTGATGATATATATCGTCAACAATCTTACAGTATGGATTATTTACAGCTTTTGCTATCATATAAGTCTGGGGCATTTCAGTTAAGAATAATCCCGGATGATCGCGCAAAGTATTCAAAGGCTCGAGAACCATTGTTAATCCTGCAGGTTCCAGAATTTCCATACAAAATTTCAGATTATCAATAACATTATTTGTTTGATAATCCCAATGAAGTCTTTCATCGTACCTACCAGGAACCACCAGCGCCCATTTGACACCGGTAATTCTTGCGGTTTCAGCCCCTTCTTTCATCCTGTTTATCAGCATTTTCCTTTTCTCTCCATCGTTTGTAACAAAGGAAGTAACCGAAAAATCAGCATACAAAACAAAAGGTCCAAGATCCATTCCAAGCCTGTCGAGCTCATATGCAATTTTTTCCTGCATAGATTTTTCCCGTCCCATCAGCCCGTTATCAAATATTGCACGAAATCCCTGATCATGACAAAATTTTATTTGATCAATAAGATCATTCCCGGCACTTTCTCTGAACATCCCAAAAGAAGGGGCATATTTCAGATTAAAAGGAGCAGGAGGCAGATTCTTCTTTTTTTTCTTTTTTTTATCGTCTGTTGCAGCACTTGCAAAAGCTGGTGCTGCCATAATTACAGCAGCTGAACCAGCGGCCTTTTTAATAAAAGACCTTCGTGAGTTATTATTTCCCGACATAAGCTTCCCCCGCAATTGGTACTTCTTTATTAATATCGACCGGACCCATAACAAATACTTTCGGCCCTAATTTAAGGTCTGAATTCATCATTTCGTCCCAGGTGGTTTCTTTACCGGTATAAGCAGATATTCTTCCCATAATAGCTGTGAGAGTTGAAATTGCGGTATTTTCTGCTTCATTGTAAGGCTCATTACGGCGAATTCCAGTTACCAGATCAATGTGCTCCTGAACATAAGGGCCAACTTTAACTCTACCTGTTGATTCACCATCTTCGTTTAATGGATATGGGTATTCGAATTTTACAGTCCCATCAGGATTATAAATAAATTTATGACAATCGGTATGCCCTTTTGTTCCCATAATAAATTCAGAAACATTATTAACACAACCATTTATCTGACGGCACATACTATGCAGATGCATATCGTTTTCATATATATAATCAATACTGAAATTGTCGAACTGATCGCCTGTTACTCTTCTTAAACGTGACCCGAATCCAACGGCTTTAACAGGATGTGAGCCTGTAAACCAGTTTATTACATCAAGGTTATGCACATGCTGTTCAACAATATGGTCACCTGACAGCCAGCACCAGTTAACCCAGTCTCTTATCATATATTCCATCTCCGTCCAATCAGGTCTGGGATCTTTATGCCATAATTTGCCTCCATTCCAGTATGCATTTGCAGCTACAATTTCACCCATATCACCTGCCATAACTCGTTTGTAAATGCCTATATAATCTCTCTGATGTCTTCTCTGGGTACCTGTTACAACAGATAGTCCAAGAGTTTCAGCTTTTTTTGCGGTTGCCATTATTGATCGTGCACCTACAGGGTCAACGCAAACAGGTTTTTCCATAAATACATGTTTACCGGCCTGTACAGCAGCAGCAAAATGTTCAGGGCGGAAAAATGGTGGAGTTGCAAGTATTATTATATCAACTCCTGAGCTAATAACTTTTTCAAACGCATCAAAACCAACAAAGCAGTTTTCTTTTGCCACTTCATTTTGTTTTTTCTCAATTAGTTGCTTAAAACAATCATCTAACCTATCCTGTAATACATCACCGAGAGCGGTTATTTTAAGATTTGGGCCTGCACTGAGAAAATTCATTGCTGCTCCTGTACCACGACCTCCACATCCAATCAATCCGGCTTTTAATTCAGGACCATCAGGTGCAATATCAAGTAAGGGAGGGAGAACCAGATCTTGCGGAACAGTTCCCGTTTTACAGGCATTCATCAATACAGGAATACCCACAGCGCCCACAGCACCTACAGCTGCTGCTTTGCTAATAAAATTTCTTCTGGAAATCTGATCTTTTTCTTTCATAATATTATAGTTTTAGGTTTTAATTTTTCTTATTTATTAGCTGTATTTTCATCATAATCGCAAACCACTCTTATTCCTACCCAGGAACAGTCGGAATACCACCAAATACTTTTAGGTATTTGCGGATCGGTTCTCAGCCAGCTTTTCTTTTTTGTAAAGTCTCTGTTTGCAGCTCTTAAATTACCTGCATTATCCTTATAGGAGCCTCCGCGTACAACATGTTCAGTTCCCGATTCAGGCCCCGCAGGATTATCTGCCGAACCATCTGAATATGTATTCTCAGAATACCAATCACTGCAAAACTCAGCGACATTACCCAACATATTCCTTAAACCGAATTTATTGGGCAAAACAGATTCCGGAGGCTGGGTTTTTGATTTGCTGTTCTCAGAATATATTACAAATGAATTAATTATAGTGGTGTCATTTGATGAAAACTTGCTAAAGAATCCTGTTTTGTGAAATTTCTTTGGACTCCCCTCGAAAAAATACGGTGTAGTTGTTCCGGCACGACAGGCATATTCCCATTCGGCTTCAGTAGGTAACCTGTAATTTTTTCCTGTTACTTTCGATAACCATTTACAATATGTTTCTGCGGCATGCCATGTCATAGTAATTGCGGGTCTTTTTCCCAGTCCCCAGTTCTGATCTGGTTGCCCGTATGGAGGTGTGGCCCCAGCAATGGCATCAACATCAATTTGTTTTTTACTTGCTTCGCTATCTGAGCTTCTCCCTTCGCCTGATGTTTGTGAATAAAATACCAGGAACTCATCCCAGCTAACTTCAATCTCGGCCATAAAAAATGCCTTAACAGCAATTTCTTTTAGTGGCCCTTCATCATTATCACGATAAGGTTCATCATCAGGGCTTCCCATAATGAACTTTCCACCGGGAATAGCTTTCATGTTAAAGGAAATAGTAGAGCCCGGGATATATTCTGTATAATTTTCGAATTTTTTTACTGAGGCAGGTTTTTTATACACTTTTGTATTCTCTTCGCTTCCTTTTCCAAATTCCAGATTTTTTGCATGAATTAAATCCGGGTTATAATGTCCAACACCGATATGGCAGTTAATGCAATGAATATTCTCTTTTTTAATTTTTTCTGAATAATATAAATGTGCTTCTTCGCCTTCTTTTGATAATGAAACCATAAATATTGTCTGGTGACAAGCAATGCACGATTCTTCAGGAACGAAGTGTACAGCATTTTCCAATCTCGATTTTTCTTCCCAGTTATAATCAGCAGAATCTTTAAACCAGGTTGCAAACAGGTCTTTTAGTCCTGTTTTAATTTTAGCTCCCAAATAGCCTTCCCCATGAGGAGGCAAATGACATTGTACACAATGAACCTGAACTCCTGATTTATTATTATAATGAGTTGATTTTTTCCATGATTGATCTGCCTGTGGATGGACATGGCAGGAGGCACAATATTTATCAGTGGAAGTCACGCTAACAGCCTTATTTCCTAAAAAGATAAAAAATATTCCGATTATTATTCCGGGGAAAAAAAATAAAAAAAATCGCTTTTTCTTCATTAAACTTAATATTAAATCAAGCCAATGAAGTTAATAATTTTGAATCAATTAAAAAAGCAAATAATCATCTGCCAGATCACGGGTCTTTACTTTGCAAGCTAAATATTTGTCATATATGGCAATTATCATTACATTCGCCGTATTTGACAAAAAAATATTCTGTCATGGACCATATCAATAAAAACGAATTTTTCCAAAAAGCTACTCTTCATATTTGCGGACAATTAGAAATTGAGAAGGCCTTATTAACATTTATCAGGTATATTAAACAAAGTATTCCTGCTGACCGCATATTTCTATTAAAATATGATGCTGGGGGGAACTCAATGAGAGCTATTGCCGAGGCAACATATACAAAATCAAAAAAATCAGATTTATTGATCCGTTTATCCGGTGAAGCAAAATCAGATCTAAAAAAAATAGAAAAAAGCAAGATTGCTGATGTTGTTTTTTATAACGGTCTTGAAAAGGGGATTATTGGCCGGGAGATTTTAGATTCTTATAAAGTTAAAGCCAATGCAATGTTGATAATGCTCCTAAGAACGGAATATAAATTGCTTGGCAGCTTTGTATTAATTGCTGATGGCAGGCAAAAATATCATGAAAATCATGCAAAACTAATTTCCTTATTAAAGGAAACATTTGTTCTGGCATTATCAAATACTTTGGAGCACAGGAAACTTATTAAACGATATAACTTATTGATTGATGACAACCAATATCTTCATACTCAGCTTAGAAGGAAATCGGGCGATGAAATAATTGGGGCTAACTTCGGCTTAAGAAATGTTATGGAAATGGTCAGGCAAGTTTCCTCAGTTATCAGTCCGGTTTTGCTGGTAGGAGAAATTGGAGTTGGCAAAGATATTATTGCTAATGCTATTCATTATTATTCTTCAAAAAACAAAGGGCCATTTGTATCCCTTAACTGTAGTGATATACCTGATCATCATATCGATGGTGAACTTTTCGGATATGAAAAAGGAGCTTTCCCTGGTGCTATATCCAGTCAGAGAGGCAGGCTTGAGCGCGCAAATAAAGGAACTATTTATCTCGATGAAATAGGCAGATTACCCTTATATACTCAGGAAAAGTTATTTCGAGTTCTTCAAAACAATAAAATTGAAAGAATAGGTGGAAATAAATCAATAAAGCTGGATATAAAAATAATAGTTGGCACAAACAGGAATCTTGAAGAAATGGTTAAGGATAAAAAATTCAGAGAAGATTTATGGTTTCGTCTGAATGCCTTATCTATCAGAATACCGTCCTTACGGGATAGAAAAGCTGATATCCCGGTATTGCTTCAGCATTTTATCAGTCAGAAAGTTAAGGAATTAAAATTAACCTCGGTTCCTGAAGTTTCTTCAGGAGCAATCAAAACCTTAATGAAATATAATTGGCCTGGAAATGTCAGAGAGCTTCAAAATATTGTAGAACGAGCATTAATACTGAATCCCGAAGGACCTATAAATTTCGACAGTTTATTATCTGCTGAACAAAATGGATCAGAGTCATACAATCTTGATAAGGCTGTAAAAAAACACATTACGAATGTTCTTTTAAAAACAAAAGGGAGAGTACATGGACCTAAAGGAGCAGCAAAATTACTTGGAGTTAATGCCAGCACATTAAGAAACAGGATGAACAAATTAAAAATTCCTTATAGAAAAACATAATAAAATCGCTATTTAAAATTAATATATGCAAGCAAACAACAAAAGCGTATTGTATAATCAAATGATCAGTAAACTTGAAAAGTTTTATCCTAAAAATTGGAAAGATATTGATGATTTATTAATGCTAATAAAAAATCAATCGCTAAGCCCTCATACAGGGGTAATAAACTCTTCAATAAATGATATAAAAAACGGAATTGCATTTATAACTTACGACTATGGCATAGATGGTGTTTCAATTGAAATGTCAAAATATGCCATGAGTTTGCAAAATTTTGTATTCAAAAATGCTGAGCCTAAAATACATTTTATCGGTGGTGACTTTTATTCACAAGCGGATACTGTGATTAAACCGGAATGGAAACGGTTTAAACTTTCAGGCTCCAACGGTTGGGGAAAATGGGAAAATGCAATTTGGTACAATCGCCTGTTTAATGAAGATATGCCACAAAACAGCAAAGAATCAGACAATCTGGCTTTAGAAATTTGGGAACAAGCAGTTTCCTTAAGTAAGCGGCTGGGGAAATATTTGGCTGATAATAATATCCATCTTTTAATTCCGGTAAATATATGCTCAAACCCTGGAAATCTGGCACTTGGTTTATGTATTCCTCTGGTTACTGAACTAATGGATTTATATGTTTTGAATTCCAATCACGATTATTACTGGGAGGGAGGAAAACCAGCATTAGAGAAAAAACCGGGTGAAAGGCCCGGCCCAAGAGATCATTTTTTCAAAAACTACAATAATCAGGATTTTTTCATGTTTTTCGAAAAGTTATATCCCTGGAATGGTAAAAAATGGATTCAAACAAATATCAATAAACTTCAATCAGATAAATTAATAAACAAATATAATTTCGATTCAGAAAAAGTATTTGAGCTTGCTACTTCTATTAGTGACGATTTTTTCACTAATTATACCAGTGAAGATGTACAATCAATTCGTTTTCGAATGGCACATATATTATCTGATGGCCATTCGTTGATTCTTCCACAATCGGTGAATAAGCATCTCGAAAATCTTGAACATTGGATGTCGAATCAAAAACCTATAGTCTGTGCTTATTCTGAAAACCTGATACTTGATCCTACAAATGATAATACTATATACCTGTTACAACCTACACGAATAATAGGACGGAAAAGAATAAAAAAGGATATTGAATTGATTGAAGCACTTTTACAACATCAGTATTTCAGAAAAGAATTTGATAATAATCCGGAAAAACAGATCATTTTGCATATCACAGGTCCTGTACCTATCGAACATCAATATGATCTGGAAGTTATTCTAAAAACATTTATTGATGTGTGCGGGAAGCTGCCGGAATCAGTTTCCAATCGTTTATTTTTAGCTTTTTCAGTAGGTACAGAAGAACATAGTGTTTTTGCTAAAAAAGGATTTAACCGTTTGTATATTCACGATATATATCAACTCGCAACGGCAATTGTTTTTCCCAGTGAAACTGAAGGAAGAGGATTGCCAATTGTAGAATCGAGCGCTGGTGGGATTCCAATTATTTGCAGTCGGTATTTCCCAAACGAAGTTTTCGATGGTGTTGTTGGTAAAACTTTAAATGAAGAACAACAAATAAAATATACATTATTTCCTGAGAATGAATTCTCAATTGATTTTCTAAACATTGTTTCTGATTTGTTACTTTTCCCTGAAAAAAATATTGAGGTCAATAAACAAAATCGTAAAGCTGTACACCAACGTTATAGTGAAGATGTAATGGATGCTAATTTGAGGGATTTGTTAACTAAATTTGATAAGCAAACAATTTAAATATTATGAATATAGGATTTATTGAAGATACACCTCTACGCGGTGGGACTCAGATTTGGGTAACCGAAGCAACACAATTTTTTTTAAATAAAGGAGAAAATGTAATTATTCTTGCTCCTGAAGGAAGTTGGACAGCAAAAATTTGTAATGAGGCAGGAGCTGAGGTCCACACTTACGATTATGATAAAGTTATAAGTGAGGATGATGAAAATAAAAAAATATGGACAGAAACTCTTAGCTTATGCGATGTCGCTGTTTGCACAGTACATCCACCACGTCAAAGTTTTCATTGTTCTGTATTTGCAGGAACCTGTATTAAAGATGCTGGTTTAGAAACTATTTTAATACCCAAATCAGGAACTATTGTTCCCAACTATTTGAGGAAATATTATGTGCCTTATGAAAACATACCATTAAAAGTAATCGCAATCACAGAATTTACCAGGAATTATATGCTCGAAACATATAAGATACCTGCTGAAACCACTGAATTGATATATCAGGGTACAGAGGTAGAATTGTTTACTTCAGATGTCAAAAGAAAAAAAGAGGCTTTTAAGCGCTATATTTTACCTGAAAATGCTTTTCCTGTAATTGGTTGTATTGGAACCTACGAAGAGCGTAAAGGACAAACAGTTTTATTGGAATCATTAAAAATTATTGTAAACGGAGATTTACCAGATGCTCATTTGGTTTTAGTTGGTGAAGGCCCGGATGAAATAATGCTGAAAGAGAAAGTTAAGGAATTGGGACTTTCAGATAATGTAAGTTTTTTTGAATTTACCCGCGAGCCGGTTTATATATATGAACGAATTGATATTCTGGTTTTATCAAGTTTATATAAAGAAGGATTGCCAAATGTTTTACTTGAGGCAATGTCGATGAATACACCGGTTGTCTCATCACGTATGGCCGGTGTTCCTGAGGTAGTTAAAAACGGCGAAACCGGTTTTATGGTCGAACCTGGCAATAAAGATGAACTTGCAAAAGCTATATTAAATTTATGTTCGGATGTTGAAAAAATGAAACAGATGGGTGATAATGGTCGACTTCAGATGGTAGAAAAATTCGACAAAAAAGTTCAGTTTGAAGCATTTTTACAGTATTTCCATAAGATAAGCGGAAAATAATTGTAATTGTTTTTAGGGTATGTAGGGGGGGGGCATTTAGCACCCATCATTTTTGTTCATCCAAATTTTAAGCACTTTTTTCTATGCTTCTTATAAGATCATTAAAAATTAAATTCTGGAAAGGTAAAAAAGTATGCCAGTACATAATACCAAAAAATCCATTAGGTTGATAAAAGGCAGAGACACTTATATAACTATCATTCCCTTCTGTTTTAATAGTCAATTGCAGCCAGGCTTTTCCATGCAATTTCATTTCAGCTCTTAGCAGCAGGGATTCATTTTGTTTTATATCTTCTACTCTCCAAAAATCTATAACATCATTTACCCTGAGATTTGAAATATTTACGCCTCTTCTTGAATCTCCCGTGCCCAGTAATAATCTATCCAACATTCCCCTGAGGCTCCATATCCAATTGGTACGAAACCATCCTGTTTTACCACCTATTTTACAAATAGATTTAAACAGTTCTGAAGGAGTTTTTGAACTTTTTAATGAATAGTTATACTGATAGCGAGCCGGAATAGAAAGTTCATCCAGTTTTAGTGCCAGATCATGTGCCGGCGGGTATGCATCAGTCCATCTTGTGGAAATCCTGTCTTGTTCCTCTCTGGTCAATGCAAGAAGTATTGCCGTTTTATAGTCAATTGTTTCAAATGGGATTAAGCTTTTTATTGAATTATCAATACAAACAACATCATTTCGTCCTCCTTCAAGTAAACATCTGCCTACATTTTCAGGAACAGGAGTTACTAAACTTGCAATATAAGAATATATTGAAATGTTATTTATTGGGATCTGAATGAAGACCCTTTTTTTGTTCAGAACTCTGGCAAATATTTCCAGCATTTCTTTGTAAGTGAAAATATCATTACCCCCAATATCAAGCTTTCTTCCCATTGCATCCTCTTTTTCAAGAACTCCAATCAGGTATTTTAATACATCGCGAATACTAATAGGCTGACATCTGGTATTTACCCATTTTGGAACAATAAAGAAAGGCAAAGATTTCACAAGATGTTCAATCATTTCATATGATGCACTTCCGGAACCAATAATAACTGCAGCTCTGAGAATTGTTACCGGGATTTCAGATTTATCAAGCTCCTCAGCAACATGACTTCTGCTTCTTAAATGTCGGGATAATTTTGTTCCTGTATCACCAAGTCCCCCAAGATAAATTATATGTTTAATATTTGCCTTAACTGCAGCCTCTCTGAAGTTTTTAGCCGACTGGATATCTGCAGTTTCAAAAACAGACGGGCCATGTAATAAGGAATGAATTAAATAATAGGCAGTATTAACACCTTGCATAAGCTTTTCAAGAGTTTCAGGCTGAAGAGTATCTCCGGTAAAAACTTCTACTTCTGGCCAACGCCTTTTATATTCCTCTTGGTTGCCTCTTACTAATATTCTTATTTTATATCCTCGTTCTACTAATAATGGGACAAGTCGTCCACCTATATAGCCTGTTGCTCCCGTAATAAGAATTAGGCCAAGATGAGGCTTTGCTGTTGTAATTACCTCTTTGTCAAGAACTTCTATCAGAGGTTTTTTCATACTTAAGGAGAATTTTTCAATACGGCATTTTCAATAATAACATCGTAAGTATATCCTGATCCAAAATCTTTGTCAAGAGAAACAGTACCTTCAAAAGTTAAAGTATCGCCAACCTGTACAGTTTCCATGGTAGTAAGTGTAAGGTCATAATTTCCATTCGATTGTGTTCCATCCTGAATATGAACCCAATTTCTACCCATGATATCGTCGTTAACCTTAACCACCTTCCCCATTATTTTAATCGTCTGATTTGCATACTTTTTTCGATTTTCAAACAATTGACTGATCGAAATCCCGTCTTGAGGAGTCTCAATCTGATTATTCGCATCAAAGGGAATCATTGATTTTTTCATTGACGGCATGGAGACTTCCTGTCCGGATTGTCCGTTCATATTGCGTTGGATATTTTGAACAAAATAGATAATATCAAAAGTACGATCAAGTTCCTTGCTTTTAAAATCTACCATTTCAAGTGCAGAGGTATAATTGAATTTATCTCCAACAGCCGCAGGTTGTTTGGCGACAGCCATCCAATAGTTACTTTTGTTTTCGGATACCATTAAATAAGTATAAGCCTGAGTTTGTATAACCTCTTCCACAATTACCTCATGTGTGCCCTCTAAATTACTTTTCGGGTTTTTCATGTCCCTGGTTGATATTATCACAGTAAAAACTATTATCAGCAAAAGTGCAGCTGGTAAGAAATATTTCATAAACGCAGAGTTTTTCATTTTCATTTTATTAAATTCATATAAATTTGACTGCAAAGATATATTTTTATAAGATAATCCATAATTGTAAGATTAGATATCACACAATTTCCACACAGTGGATTTATATTTGGCCTAAAAGTAGGGTAAACTCATTTTCGTGCGGTTTATATTCAGTAACAACTTAAATTATTTATTATGACTAGAAAATTAATATTATCAGTTTTTGTTTTGGCACTAATATCTGTTGGATGCCAAAAATCTGGACAAATGGATCAAATATTAAACGAAAATCCTTTTGCTTCCAGTGGGGAAGCTTACATTTTGAAAGATGCTGCTATTGAAGATGCTATTGAACTCGTCGATTATGAGATAGATTTTTTTACTGCTCCTTTATGCGGAACTTATGAATCTGGCATGAACAGAAGAAATGGACAAATGGGAGGAGCTTCATCATTTGGTGGGAGATACAATATGGAAGAATGTCCCAATATAATGTTTGACTCTACAGATAATGTGTATCCTAAAACAATAACATTAGACTATGGAGATGGAACAGAGTTGAATAATGGCCGGATATTGAAAGGAAAAATCATTATTTATATTTCCGACCCAATGTTCACCGATGGCGGAACAAGAGAAATAACTTATGAGGACTTTTTCGTTGATTTAGTAAATATTTCAGGAAACAAGTTAATGACTTTTATAGGTGATAATTTGACAACCCGAAGTTTTTCTTCATCAAGCAACCTGATGTACACATTTGCAGATGGCTCAACATTAAGTAGAACTTCCAGTAAGATCAGACAATGGGTTTCAGGTATAGAAACAGAATTCGATCCAATAGATGATATTATTCACATAACTGGTAATTCAACAACCATTAATGAGGAAGGTGAAGAATTACAGAAGCTTATAACTGAGGCACTTGTTAAAACAGGCACCTGCAGGTATATTGTTCAGGGTGTTGTAACATTCAGTGCTAATGGTGAAACAACAACAACTATTGATTATGGACAGGGAGAATGTGATAATATAATTCTTGTTACAAAAGATGGCGAAACCTTTGAAATGATTTTGGGCCAGAGAAGAAATGGTGGCCAGGGTGGAAACGGTGGTCAGGGTGGAAACGGTGGCCAGGGTGGAAACGGTGGCCAGGGCGCAAATGGTGGCCAGGGTGGAAACGGTGGTCATGGTGGAAACGGTGGCCATGGTGGAAGAGGTGGAAATGGAGGAATATAGTTTTAATTTACCCCGGAATATAAAATTCCGGGGCTTTCTTTTTTCCATTGTTTTCTTTGTACTTTTACATATATCTGTACAAAAAAATTATTGAGTTGACACAGGAGAAGTTTAAAAAATTGTTTGATAATCATTTTGATTCAGTGAGAAATTATATTTTTTATCGTTCAGGTGATAAGGATCTTGCTACTGATATTGCACAAGATACATTTATGCGTATATGGGAAAAAAAAATTAATTTCAATGCTGATAATCCCTCTGCCCTCTTATATAAAATTGCCTCCAATCTCTTTGTAAGTAATTATCGGAGAAAAAAGCTTGCACTTAACTTTCAATTAAATATAAAAAGCGAAGAATCATCTAACAGTCCGGAAGATGAATTAAGGTTCAAAGAACTGAATAATAAATATAATAAGGCATTACAACAAATGCCTGAAAAACAAAGAACAGTATTTTTAATGAGCAGATTAGAAAATTTGAAATATCATGAAATTGCAGAAGCAATTGGGCTAAGTGTCAAAGCAATAGAAAAGAGAATGAATCTGGCTCTTACCTTTTTAAAAAAGGAACTAATAGATTAATGAAACAAAAAAATAAACATATTGATTTGAGATCTAAGCAGGAGAAAGATGCTGATGATTTTTTTTCCAAAGCCGGCATTGAATATAAAGCCAGTAAAGAAGAAATCTGGGAAAAATTATCATCAAAGCTGGATAAAAATCCTGATAAAAAAATTATTCTGAAACCTTACAGATTATTTTTTAGAGTTGCCGCTATCTTTCTTGTACTTATTTCAATTACTGCCTTCCTCCGCTTTTATACAAAAACCATAGTGTGTCCAAAGGGCGAGCATATTAGTGCATTATTACCAGACAATTCATTGGTGGAACTTAATGCTCAATCAACCCTCAAATATAACCCTTTATGGTGGCCCCTTTCACGTCAGGTGAATTTTGAAGGTGAAGGTTTCTTTAATGTTGCAAAGGGAGAAAAATTTAAGGTTAGTTCAGAAATTGGAACAACAATTGTTTTGGGAACAAGTTTTAATATTTACTCGCGCGATGATCAGTATAAAGTTACATGCATTAGCGGAAGTGTCAAGGTAGTTTCTTTAACAAATAAATCAGCAGTGATAGGTCCAAATAATCTTGCTGAAATTAAGAACACAGGTGAAATTACAGTTTCATCAGATATTAAATCCGACATATCTGTTTCCTGGACAAATAATATGTTTATTTTTTCTTCACATCCTATTATTCAGGCAATCAAAGAAATAGAACGTCAGTATAATATCACTATTACAAACAATATTAATAAAGACCTGTATTATACAGGTTTCTTTTCTAAAAATAAATCTATTGAAGAAGTTTTGGATTTGGTATGTATACCTTTTGATTTTACTTTTGTAAAAAAGTCAGATAATGAATACCACATAAGCCAAAACTGATATTGTGAGAAAAAAAATATTAACTTTTTTTATTAGTTTGATGTCTGTGTTTTTTTGCACCTACTCACAGGAAATAAAAGTTGATGTTCAAAATTCGCCACTTAACACTGTATTAATTGAAATATGGAATATCTATAATATTCAGTACTCTTTTAACGATCATCTTTTATCGAAATATAATGTAAGTATATCCAAAACTTTCTCTTCACCAGATAAGGCCCTTAAAGAACTTCTTAGTGGTTTTCCATTGAATTATGAAAAAAAAGAAGGGGTTTTTATTATCTATTCTTCTCAAAAAGATCAACAACCAGGGCCATATTATCTTAATGGTCAGGTTCTCGAAACAGAAAGTCTTGAACCATTACCATATTCTCATGTCACCATTAATGATCAAAACATATCTACAGATATGAATGGTAGTTTTGTTTTTAGTTCTTCTTCCGACAGTGTTTTTTCTTTAAAGGTTTCTCATCTTGGGTATTATTTACTCGACACTCTGATTAATGAAGGGAATAATCAGCAATTTTTTCTTCAACCATCATCAATCGGTCTGACAGAGATAGTTATTATGGATAAAAAGATTGAAAAATCTACTCAGATAGGACAACAGCCCGGAGTAATAAAACTCAATCATAAAATTGCAACTTTTCTTCCTGGTTTTGGTGATAATTCTGTAATTAACCTGCTTAGGTTACAACCAGGCATCCTCGCAGCAGGTGAACAAACAAACGATCTGGTAATCTGGGGAAGTTATGCAGGCCATAGCCTAATTCTATTTGACGGCTTTCCAATTTATGGATTAAAAAATTATAATGATAATATTAGTGCTTTCAATCCTTTACTAGCCAAGAACATTGAAGTTCTTAAAGGAGGATATGATGCTAGTTTTGGGGATAGGGTTGGAGGAATAGTAAATATTACCGGAAAAAATGGAAATAAAAAAAACCCGGCTCTTACATTATGTATTAATAATATGACCATTAACGGAATGGCAGAATTTCCATTGTTTGGAACCGGTTCTCTTATTATATCACTTAGAAAAACATATTACGGTCTGTATGATGAGTCGGATTTTCGATTATTCAATAATAGAAAAGCTCAATCTGATAGTATGAACAGAATTGACATAAATGTCATTCCTGATTACAGTTTTCAGGATATAAATATTAAATATTCTGCCAGAATTAAGAACAGGGATTTCTTTTATTTAAGTCTTTATCGGGGAAACGATGATTATTCATATAATATTAATCAAAGGCTTAACAACCATACAATAATCAAGAATAGAGAGGAAAGAAATTCTCAAATTGGAGGGGCAATAGTTTATGATAAAACATGGAAAAATGGTAATAATTCCAAATTTCTAATTAACTATTCTGGATTAGACACGTACTTTTCAGACAACTATCAGATTGAAAGGGGGCAAATGCATGGAAGGGATTATAAGAAATATGAAATTATTAATAACCAGACTGAAGAAGCAAGCTTTAAATTTGATAACCGTATAGCAGTTAATAATAATAACATTCTCCAAGGTGGTATTGGATTAATTTCTAATAAAATAAGTCTTGACGAAAATACTTTCGACCAGGAATTAATTAATACCAATAATACTGGAAACCGGATTAACTTCTTTTTGCAGGATAATATTTCACTTGATAAAGAAGTGAATTTTAAAATTGGTTTAAGATTAAATTACCCCCTGGAACTTCAAAAAATATATATTGAACCACGGCTGTCAACATCATTGAGAGTAAATAAATTCTGGAAGATCAACGCAGCATGGGGCATATATAATCAATTTATATCAAAAACTTCTACATTAGATAATCTTGGAAACTTAAGGTATTTATGGATTTTATGTAATAATAATGATATTCCTGTTCTGGAATCTCAGCACTTTGTTGCCGGCACTTCCTTTAATAAAAATAATTTCACACTAAGTATTGAAGGATATTATAAAAAAACAAAGGGACAAACACGATATTTTAACTCTACGGGTTATTCCATTAACGATATTTTTGAGGGAAATAGTCGCAATTATGGACTCGACCTTATGTTGAAAAAAGATTATAAAGGGCATACAGGATGGATATCATATACTTTGAGTAAAACAGAGGAATATTTTGACTATTTTAGGTATAACATTTACAGAAGATCACCTCAGGATCAGCGTCATGAGCTCAAATTAGCGGGCTTGCTTAACCTGAATCCATTTTATTTTTCAGCAAATTATGTGCTCGGGTCAGGTTTTCCTGCATTTGGTTCAAGTATTTTGTATTCAACAGAATCGCCTGCATACAAACGTTTAGACCTATCATTCATTTATAAATTTACTGACAGAAAATTCCCTGGAGAAATTGGATTATCAGTTCTAAATGTATTTAACACAGAAAATATTAAATTTTCTAATTTCGAAAAAATACCGGCCAGTCAATCAAGTTCCTTTAATATTCACGCTGAGGCCATACCTTTCACGCTGGCACTTTATTTAAAACTTGCATTTTAAATTATTGAGAAAGGAAATTATAATCAATTGATAAAATTAGGAGGGAAATATGCCCAGTTATCTTTAGAATTTTCATAAATGCAAATTTCACATATATTGATCCCTTACGCGGAATGATATTGTTGGTAAAAACATTGTATATTCAATTTATTTCAATAAATATTTATCCCTGCATATATTCATTTCCTAAATATATTGATCCGTTACGCGGAATGGATTATACTCCAAAAAAATCCTTGTAGAGGATTCATATGTTTAGAAAAAGGAATCTCACGATAAAGATCAACCCTGTAGGGGTTGCATAATTATTCGAAAAAATTAAACAGGAATCTTTTGTTATAGGGAATTTCAAATTTTTCAAGAAAGGATGCATATTCTTCTCTGAAATACCTTTCTTGATGAAATATTTCTTGTTTTTTGATGTATTCATAAATATTTTTCAACTGGGATTGACCATATGAAAATCCTCCATATCCTGCCTGCCATTTAAAATTTGTATCAAACCAATTTTTCTTATTAATAAATATGGCTGAACTTCTTTTTATTTCTCTTACAATATTAGAAATAGAATGATTTGGATTTAGTCCAATTAATATGTGAATATGATCTGACATACCATTTATTATTATTGGTTTATGATCGTGTTTTTGAATAACAACATTTATATATTTATATAATTCCTCCTTATATTCGTTTTTAATTAAACATTCTCTCTTAAATGGGGAGAATACCAATTGGATGTAAATTTGTGTAAATGATCCTGGTTTCATATTTTAATATTATTAATTTGTGTTTTGATATGCAACCCCTACAGGGTTGATAATAAACGTATTCTATTTTATTTCAATAAATATTTATCCCTACATATATTGATTTCCTATAAATATTGATCCGCTACGCGGAAAATTGATTGTTTGCAAAAACAATATTGTTCGATTTTATCTATAAATATTGATCCGCTACGCGGAAAAACCTTGTAAATTAATGACGATACATATTCGATTTTATCTATAAATATTAATCCTCTACGAGGAAAAACCCTGTAAATTAATGAGGATATGTTTTCGATATTATTCTATAAATATTAATCCTCTACGAGGAAAATTGATTGTTTGCAAAAACAATATTGTTCGATTTTATCCTATAGTTTATTATATGACTTTTATCCTGGAAAATGGAAAATTAATAACAAATAAATTATTGTTCAACATCCTAATCAATGAATACTTAATATTCGTTACTGCCAAATAGTTTTACAAATAATTCCATTGTGATCATTATTTTTTATTGTCAATAATTCTATCTTTAAACAGGAAAATATACTTCTTAAACAGTTAAACAATACATATGATTAAAGGCTTAAATTTCATTTTAGTGTTTATATTATTTGTTCTTATAACTCCAAAGAGCATTTGCCAGGTAAATCATTGGGAGAGCATTTTTTATTCAAACGAAACTTTTAAATATAAGATCGTAACCAATAGCAATATTGACGATGAGGTAAAAAACTGGAGAGAGTCTTATTTTGATGATCAAAGCTGGGAAGAAGGACAAGGAGGATTTGGCCGAGGTGATAATGACGATAGCACAATTATAAACCGTTGTTATTCAGTTTATATCAGGAAAACTTTTTTTATTGAAGATACAAGTAATATACAAACTGCATTGCTTAACATAGATTATGATGATGGTTTTGTAGCATATATTAATGGCATTGAAATAGCCAGAGCAAATATGCCTGCTGATAGTTTTCCTGAATACAGAACTGTTTCTATTGATTCTCATGAGGCAAATATGTACAGAAATGGTTTGCCTGAGAGTTTTTTTATAAATAAATTGAAAATTTCAGAATGTTTAGTCGAGGGAAATAATGTTATTGCTGTTCAGGTTCATAATGAGTCATTTAACTCATCCGATTTATCATCAATAATATTTCTTTCGGTTGGATTATCCGATAACTCAAACCAGTATAAAGAAGTTCCCTATTGGTTTGCTAGTATAATGGAATTTAATTCTTCTGATTTACCACTTGTGGTTATTAATACCGGAGGTGTAACTATTCCCGACGAACCCAGAATAATTGCTCATATGGGAATTATTGATAATCCGGATACTAACTTAAATTATGTATTTGATAGTTACAATGAATATGACGGACGAATCAGCATTGAAAAAAGAGGGCATTCATCACAATTTTTGTTTCCTGATGGTAAAATTTCATATGCATTAGAAACTCAGGATGAGGAGGGTAACAATAATAATATTTCATTATTAGGTATGCCAAAGGAAAACGACTGGATATTATATGCTCCTTATTCAGATAAAACATTATTGAGAAATGTGATCTCATATAAACTTGGAAATGATATTGGACAATGGGCACCCAGAACACGATATGTTGATGTAATAGTTAACGGAAAAGCATTGGGCATATTTGTTTTACTTGAAAAAATTAAAATTGATAATAACAGAGTCGATATAGCTAAACTGGATGAGGATGATATTGCCGGCGATAGCCTGACGGGGGGATATATTGTAAAGGTAGACTGGCCAAATGGTGTTCCGAATGAAGGCTGGGACTCACCATATCCACCAAATAATTCAAACAACCATGTTACCCAGTTTGTATTGCAATCGCCAAAAGCCGATGATATTAAAATTGAGCAACTCAATTACATCCGCGAATTCATCACAAACTTCGAGGCTTCTTTACTTGAGGAAAATTTTACAGATCAGGAGAATGGATACAGAAAACTGGTCGACTTTGATTCTTTTGTTGATTTTATGTTAATTGGTGAACTTCTTAGAGATACTGATGCATTCAGATGCAGTATGTATATGTATAAAGACAGGGACAATAAAGATGGAAAACTTCATATGGGGCCTTTATGGGATTTTAATTATTCTATGGGTAATTATGAAAATTGTAATGTTTTTTCAACATCGGGATGGGCATATTTATTCAATTATGAATGTAATACACGTGCAAAAATTAATGTTTTCTGGTGGGAAAGACTTATGGAAGACATAAATTTCAGACTGGCATTAAGAGTCAGATGGGACGAAATGAGACAAAATGTTTTGCATACCGACACAATTCTGTCATTTATAGATCGAACAGTTGATTATATAGACCTTTCACAAAAAAAGAATTTTGGAATATGGCCAATTTTAGATGAATATATCTGGCCTAATTCCTATGTAGGAGGAAGTTATGAAAACGAAATTCATTTTTTAAAGAACTGGTTAAGTGAAAGACTAATATGGCTTGATGAAAATCTTCCAAATGAAATTTCAAATACTGAATTTTCAAATCTGTATGGCGATATTTTACATGTAAATACATACCCAAATCCTTTTATCAATGAAGTTTTATTTGACTATAAATTATTAAACCCCGGAAATATTAAAATCAGTATTGTTAATTCATTTGGGCAACATATAACTAATCTTGTGGATCAATATCAATTGCCCGGCCTGTATAATATTACATGGAATGGATCTGACAGAAATTCTACCCAAATTTCAAAGGGCTTGTTTTTATATATAGTTCAGTTTGATAATAAAATTATTAAGAGAGGACGGATTATTAAGTTGTAATAATGTTAGCCCTCACTAATTATATTTAAAATCTTAATAATAAGAGAATATTGGTTTATCCGGATAACAGCATCGTAATTTGTATTTTTATATATATAACAAATTTGTATTTTTATTGCTTATATATTGAATGTAAAACTTAATCCTAAACCTACCTTAAATGAAACCTCTATTTAATTTTATAACAATGAAAAAAATAACAGTTTTTATCCTTTTACTGAATTTCGGATTTTTTGTTTTTGCTCAGGACACAAAAAGACTTCTTCAATTTGATGATATTTTAAAATGGAACCGCATTACAGAAAAAAAGATATCAAACGATGGTTCCACAATAGTTTATAAAAATGATCCCTGGAAGGGAGATCCTGTGTTAATAATAAGCAATAAAAAAGGGGAAGAAAAAACTTCAATAAATTGTGGTACAGGAGCGGCAATAACAGCTGATTCAAGGTTTGTAACTTTCACTATTAAGCCGGCCACTGATGTAATAAATGAACTAAAGCAAAAAAAAGCAAAAAAAGAAGACATGCCATTAAATGTATTAGGCATTTACAATATAAAAAATAATTCTATTGAAAAAATACCAAGACTGAAGTCACACAAAATACCTTTAAAATGGAGTGGCTGGATAGCTTATCAAACGGAAGCTGAAAAAGTAAAATCCGAAGCTAAAAAAGATGAAGAAAAGGAATCAGATACTGATACTAAAGAGAAAATTAAAAAAGAAAATGCTAATAACGGATATAATCTTAATATACGAAATCTGAATACCGATGAGGTAATTAAATTCCCATATGTAAAACAATATTATTTTGCCGAAGAAAAAGAGCATATTGTTTTTGTTTCGACAGGCAATGATAAAGAGTTCGAACCAGGTTTATATCATTACAATTTAAAGTCGAAGAGTCAAACTGCATTGCTAACAGGAAAAGGTGATTATAAACAAATAACACTGAAAAAAGAGGGTGAGATGATTGCTTTTTTGGCTGATTTATCGGATGAAAAGGACAAAAAGAAAAACTATAGTTTATATTTCTGGAATGGCAATGGTCAGGCTAAAGAATTACTTAATAATAATAATGATGCTATACCTGAAAATTGGAAAATAAGCGAAAACGGACGAATATCATTCTCCGAAACAACTAAAAGGATATTCTTTGGAACAGCCCCGATAATACCTGAAAAAGACACGACCATTCTTAAAGAGGATATTCCTGTTCTTGATATCTGGCATTGGGAGGAGCCAATTCTTCAAACTCAGCAAATTAAAAACAAGTCGAGAATAATGAATAAATCTTATAGGGCTGTTTATCATATTGATGATAATAAAATGGTACAGCTTGAATCAAAAAAATTATCTGGTATCAGTTTAATTAATAAAGGAGATGCTGAATATGTGTTAGGAATTTCCAATGTGCCATATGCCCTTCAGGTAATGTGGGAGGGAGGCCCTGTACATAACGATTTTTATCTTATTGATATATATAACGGTAAAGCTAAATTGATTAAAAAAGATATTCGGGCTTCAACCAGTGTTTCTCCCGGCGGAAAATATCTTTTCTGGTACAATGCCATTGATACAACATGGAACACTTACAATATTAATACAAGAGTAGAGTATAAAGTGACAAGTCCTGACATAGTGCAATGCGCCAACGAACTTAACGACAGTCCTATGCTTTCAGTTCCATATGGATCAGCCGGATGGCTTGACAATGATGAAGCTTTTTTTGTATACGACAGGTATGATATATGGAAAATCGATGCTGAAAACAGAAACTCAGCTGTTAATATGACAGTAAATGGTAAAGAAAAAAATATTAATTACAGAATAATCCGGCTCGACCGGGAAATGGAATTCTTCGATCCGGGCAAAGCTGTATATCTTACCGGACATAATGAAAAAACCCGTGCAGATGGTTATTATAAGTGGTCGCTTAAAAAACAAAATGCACCTGTAAAACTTATTTCAGGCAACTATAAGCTTGGTAATATTATTAAAGCCAAGGATACTAATGAACTTATTTATTCAAAAGAAAGTTTTGAAATATATCCTGATATTCTGGTTTCTGACCTGAGTTTCAAAAATTCAATAAAAATTAGTGATTCCAACCCTCAGCAAAAAGAATTCTTGTGGGGTACTGCGGAACTATATTCATGGACTTCACTTGACGGAAGAAAACTGGAAGGAACAGTTCATAAGCCTGAAAATTTCGATCATGATAAAAAGTATCCTATGATAGTGAACTTTTATGAAAAAAGTTCACAGGAACTATTTGGATACCGTATGCCTGAGGCTCATCGCTCAACTGTTGATTACCATTATTACACTTCAAATGGATATATTGTTTTTAATCCCGATGTATATTATAAAGAGGGATATCCGGGAGAAGATGCATTTAACTGTGTAATGCCTGGTGTAACAGCTCTTATTGCAGAAGGATATATTGATGAAGATCATATTGGTGCACAAGGACATAGTTGGGGTGGTTATCAGGTAGCTTATCTTGCTACACGAACCAATATTTTTGCCGCTATTGAATCGGGTGCACCAGTTGTAAATATGTTTTCTGCTTATGGAGGTATAAGGTGGGGCTCAGGACTTAACCGTTCCTTTCAATACGAGCATACTCAAAGCCGTATTGGCAAAACTATCTGGGAATCTCCTTTAAGATATATTGAAAACTCACCTATTTTTACAATGGATAAGGTAACTACACCCATCCTTATTATGCATAATGATAATGACGGTTCTGTACCATGGTATCAGGGCATTGAATATTTCATTGCTCTAAGACGGCTTGGCAAAAAAGCCTGGTTACTAAATTATAATGAAGCCGACCATTGGCCAACAAAAATACGCGACAAACATGATTTCCAGATCAGGCTGGCTCAGTTTTTCGATCATTATCTAAAGGAAAAACCAATGCCAAAATGGATGAAAGAAGGCATTCCTGCGGTAAATAAAGGAATTGACCTTGGTTATGAATTGGTAAAATAATACCAATAAAATTGGTTCAGACCTTCATTAGCTTGATTCTTCTATAAATTTTTTAAATATTAAGCCTTATTCTGAATTATTGAATAATGGTATTAAATAACAATTTAAAGGTTCCATCTGTCTGGTTTCTGTTCTGAACCCTGAAACCAAACATAACAACCTTTCCTTTACCGTGTTTGGCAACTATCATTCCTGATTTTTTTGCAATTAGTTTTTCACCAATAAGCCAACCACTTTTAAGTATATCTTTATCCTTATATCTCACAATAGTCTGATAATCTATACTATGCTTACCTGGCGAAACTCTCAGTACAGGATCGTTACGAAATAGAACAAGGCCCTCATCAGGCATACCATAAGCAAGGGGATTTGTATTATCAAATTTGGCCCAAATGGTTGAACCCGGACAAAATAACTCAGAAGAATTACCTACTGAATTTGCAACTTTTATTCCCAGTTCTTCAACAACAAAATCATATGAGTCACTAAAGGTTACAAGTGTACCCCCGTCTTCAACAAATTTCTTAAGATTTTTGACACCTTCCTCTCCAATACCGCTTTTATATTTTTCGGGATAATTGGATGATCCGCGTCTACTGCCACCAGCTGATTCTTTTCCGGTAATTCTCGATGGTGAATCTCCGGGTAAAATTATTACATCCCACTTATCCTTCATATTTTCATCTTGAAATGCTTCATCTCTTAAAGATTTATAAGGAAATGAAAAATCTTCAAGACACATTCGTGTCCAGCCTTCATCCATATTACCTCCGTAATAACGTCTGAACATTCCCAGGCGTCCTCTTTTCACATTATGTATCCCATCTCCTGGTAAATTTTCCAAAGAATAAAAATCAACACCAGTTTTTGCAGCTACTTCTTCAAGAATCTTTTCTGATCCTTTTAAAACAATAAAATCACCAGGACTAAGGCCGTTAAATTCCTTGTCGAGTCTTTTTATTTTCACACCCTTATCCATTAGAAGATTAACAGCTATAAAACTACTATTCATACGGCCATCAATTACATATGCTTTTTCTCCTGAATAAACTTTTCCATTCAATTCTTCTTCTTTTGTCAGAACAGAAAAGTCTCCCATTAGATTTACACCAAGAGGATCGGTACGCACTCCCATAAATTCATTCATTGTATGTGTTGCAAGGTCGTAAGGACGTAATGGGTTGCCATCATCACCACGTGTCCATGAATTATCTGCATAATGTGTTTCTGTAAGAAGGTTGCGGATCAGCCCCATTTTAGGCTGAGCCAGTGTAATAATATATGAACCTTTCTTATATGTCATTCCGCTGACAGTAAAGTCTTTATTGGCTTTTTTAATTTCAATTCCCGATTTTATAAGTATGTTTATCATTTTAACTGAAGTAAGATAATCGTGTTGTGTTGCAGGAATAACAATTGTTTTAATTTCTCCGCTGGCACCTCTTTCAGTTTGACGTTTCGCTTTTAAGTAAGCATTTCTGAGTACTGTTTCCCTGTTTTTAGCTGCCATATCCAGTAATGCCCATGCTGATATCTTTTTATTTTCAACTATATCTCTCAGTCGCCACCAACCTCCCGGCCATGGATTCGGGAATGTTGACTGAGCCTCATATTCAGGAAATGCTCTACCGCCGGCACTTAATTGTTCAGGATGTATATAAATCGGAGAAGCTCCGTTAACACTGGCTGATTCAGTTAACATACCGGCAATATTATGAAATGGAGTAATCCAGTGCCAGCCGAAATGTCCCCATCCGGGAAAAGAGGCAGAATTTAGAATACCCTTTTTACCAGCCTCTTCCAGCTTATATGCAATATGAGCACCATACCAGCTCATTTCACGCCATATCAAAGGATCAGCATAAGGACGTATAGGTTCACAATAAGGAGGAACATAAATTCTTGCTCCGTAAGTTCCCATATGATGATGATCTATATATGCCTGTGGTGGCCAGTCGACATACATAATCTTTGCTGCATATTTCGACTCAGTAATGTTTAAATAATCTCCATCCCTGTTATTATCATGGCCGGTATATTCATTATATAACCTTGGAAGGCCAGATCCTTCATATTCAGTTCCTACAGTTTCTCTGTACCAATCGGTTATCATTATCTGGCCATCGGGATTAAAGGAAGGTATCATAAAAAAGATAACATTATCAAGAATTCTTAGTGCTTCAGTATCATTTCTCGATAAAAGATCATAAGCAAGTTCAGGTGCCATTTGAGTGCCACCTACTTCAGAAGCATGGAGGCTCATCGACTGGCATATTACAGATTTACCTTCCTTAATATACTGATCAATTGTGTTCTTATCTATTCCCCGCGGATCGCTTAGTTTTTTATTTAT
>JBHOTF010000002.1:0-83232 GCA_042584005.1 Bacteroidota bacterium | reverse complement strand
CATTAATATTTTCTCTTTGAAGAGTAATCTGTGTGGGTGTAGGAATTTCCTGGGACCAGAATCCATCATATGAAGGAAATTTTGAATCGTTGAAACCAGCCAGGTTCAATGCTGTATAAACTTTAAGAACGGCAAGTAAATATTCTCCTTTATAAACATTTTGTTTTGATACATTTATTCTTGTAAATAAATCTTTGCTGCTTATCTCGTTTGAGTTGTTTTGGTTTTGAGGAGTAGCTTCGGCGGCAGGGGCCTGGCCTTTAACAACTTCAATAGTTACAGGCTTAGTTTTGTATTTTTTCCCTTTAACAGTTATAGTTGCCGGGCCAATAGTAAATTTTCCTACTTTTTTTGCCCTTAGCGTAAAAATATAAGAGAATAATACTGTTTGTTCCGTTTTTCCATTTATTATTTGAGTATTGTAACTGCTGGATTTTGATGGACCGTTATAATCAAAATCTTTTATTTGAGGTGGCGTGAAATTTTCCTCTTGAGTATTAACTGTATAGGTTAGTCTGAACACCTCCGTTAAGCCAACTACGTTCGGGGAGGTACAATTAAATTGAACATCCTGAGCAAATATCCCCTGAATAAGAAATATAAATAATAATATGGTATTTATACAAAGTTGTAATTAGTTAATATCTAACTTTGTAATGTTTTTCTATTTTTACCAGTCTTTTAAAACTCTTATCCGGTTTCTGCTGGCTTTATCTTTTTTTACTTTTGCCTGAACCTTCTTCTCATCATTAGCCAGGGCCTCTAATAATCGTATAGCATCTTCTTTTGAGATTTTTTGAGGCTGAGGCTTTTGTTGTTTTTCCTCTCCCTCTTTTTTATCCTGCTCTTGTTGTTCTTTTTTATTCTGGTTCTGTTCATTGTCTTCAGGGTTTTTATTACCCTTATTTTTATTGTCATCTGGATCTTTTTCTCCCTGATCTTTCTCACCCTGCTTTTCTTTATTTTCCTCTTTCTTCTTATCGTCAGGCTGTTGTTTTTTTTCCTTATCGTCTTTTTGATCTTTTTTTTGCTCTTCCTGTTTTTTCTTTAGGTTCTGAGCATATGCCAGGTTGTATTTTGTTTCTAAATCGTGAGGATTATTTCTTAATGCATTCTTATAAGCTTCAATGCTTTCATCAACTTTCTGATTCTGTAAAAGCGAATTTCCAAGATTATGAAAAACCTTGGATTTCGTAATTTTATCAGTCTCCACTTTACTAATCTTTTCAAAACTTTTTCCGGCGTCTTCAAATTTTTCCTGCCGGTAAAGAGCATCACCAATATTAAAATCAGGTGAATATTTATCTTTTGCCAGCTCATAAGCCTTTCTATAAGAGATTTCTGAATCTTCAAACTTCTCCGTTTTAAAAAGTTTGTTGCCTTCTCTTATATATTTTCTGTCTTTCTGTGAAAAACCTGATAAAGGTGCCAGAATTATTATTAGAGCTAATATTTTAATGAATTTTTTCATATTATTTTCTCCCAAATAAATTAACATTTTTCAGAAATCTGTTTTTTCTTTCCAAAATAATGAAATCAATTAACAAAAGTAATAAAGAAATTCCTGCCAGCCATTGAAATCTTTCTTCGTAATCGGAATATAATCTGGAATTTATTTCTTCTTTTTCCATTTTATTTATTTCATCAAAAAGGGCATTTAATCCTGTTTTAGTATTATTAGCTCTTATATATTTTCCATTTCCTGTACTGGCTATTTCTTGCAAAATTTGTTCATTGAGCTTTGAAACAACTACTTCTCCCTGTTCATCTGTTTTGTAATCTATATTGCCATATTGATTATATACAGGAATGGGTGCCCCCTGAATCAGTCCCATACCAATTGTATGTATAGTAATTCCTCTTTCAACAGCCTGTTGGGCTGCTTCAATAGCTCCTTCTTCATGATTTTCACCATCAGTAATAATTACTAATGCACGACTTTTCTCATTATCAGGACTAAATGAATTCATTCCCAGTTCGATAGCTGATCCTACGGAGGTTCCCTGCTTTGAAATTATCTCAGTATTTATTGACGATAAAAACATTTTTGTTGCAGAGTAATCCATTGTCATTGGTATTTGTGTATATGCATCACCGGCAAATACAATTAATCCAATTTTATCATTATTTAATCGGTCTACCATTCCTGAAATAGCCCTTTTTGCACTTTCAAGCCTGTTTGGCTTAATATCTTCTGCAAGCATTGAGTTAGAAACATCAAGAGCGATTACAATTTCAACCCCTTTTCGTTTTATATCTTCAAGTTTAGATCCAAACTGAGGACCTGCAATTGAAAGAATTAGAAAGGTGATGGAAATCAGCATAATGAGAAATTTTACATTTGGCCTGAAGCTTGATATTTCTTCCATTAAGCGGCCGATAATTTTTGATTCCCCAAAACTTGCAAGAGCTTTCTTCTTGAATTGCAAACTAAATAAATAAATTATTATTATGACCGGTACGATCAAAAGCAAAATCAATAATTCATTATGTTCAAATCTAAAAATACCCATAATTTAAGGAATACTTCTTAGTATAGTGTTCTTTATTAATATTTCAACAAAAACTAATGAAAAAGCAATAATAGCAAACCAAAGATATTCTTCCTTTTTTCTGCTGTATTGTTTTACCTCTATTTTTGTTTTTTCAAGCTTATCTATTTCATTATATATTTCAACCAGTTTCTGATTATCAGTTGCCCGAAAATATTTCCCGTCAGTTAATAGTGCAATTTCCTTTAAAACATCTTCATCAATTTTTACTTCCATATTTTGATATTGTGTTCCAAATGCAGTTTGATAAGGGTATGGCGCTGTTCCTATTGTGCCTACTCCAACAGTATAAACTCTTATACCAAATGTTTGAGCAAGCTCAGCAGCTGTAAGAGGTGCAATTTCACCCTGATTATTTACTCCATCGGTTAGTAATATCACAACTTTGCTAATGGCCTTACTATCTTTTAAACGGCTTACTGAATTAGCCAAACCTAAGCCAATCGCTGTACCATCCTCAATCATCCCTGATTTAATATCTTTAAACAAATTAATCAGAACAGCATGATCTGTTGTTAAAGGGCTTTGTGTAAAACTTTCGCCTGAGAAAACAACTAATCCTATCTTGTCATCCGGCCGACCGGAAATAAATTGAATGGCAACCTCTTTTGATGCTTCAAGCCTGTTGGGCTTAAAATCTTCAGCCAGCATACTACCGGAAATATCCAGAGCAAGAATAATATCAATTCCTTCAGTATCTACATTTTCCCATCTGTTGGTTGATTGGGGCCTGGCAATCACAATGATAATAAATATTATAGCCAGACTTCTAAGTATAAATGGAATATGCCTTAAATAATACTTTATTGTTTTTGGAGCAGACTCAAAACCTATTGTTGCAGAAAACCTGATGCTTGCTGTGGCATTTTTTTGTTTCAATATATACCAAACAATCATTACCGGAATTAAAACCAGTAAAAAAAAGAATTCAGGATTTGCAAATGTAATTTTATCCATCATTTTCCGTTTCGGGCTTTCGTTTTGTTAAATCAACAAAAGAAAAAGCCATATTCATACTTGCTTGATTATCATCTGGTAAGGGCCTCCATTTGGCAAATTTTACCAAATCCGCAGGTAGAAGAATCTGTTGAAGTACAGCAAAACATTCTTCCCCTTCATATCCCTTTTCCCTCATACCATCTAGTATTTCATCTGTAGTTTGCTCCATAGCAAATACCTGAAATCGCCCTTCAATATAAATCCTGATGATTTCAGTTAGGTTACTATAATACAATTTAACTTTATCCTGCTGCCAAAGTTTTTTTGATTTTAAACTATTTAGTTCTCTTATAGCAATAATATGCGGAGGTTCAGCAGGTTTTATAATTTTTCTGAATAATGGTTCTTTTTTTCTTGCCCTGTATATTAGCCTGCCAATAAAAAAAGCAGTAATAATTAAAATTATACCGGCAATAATATATGGCAATAATTCCTTAAATGTTAATGGAGCATCAAAAGGTTGTTTAATATCTGTAATTCCTTTTGTAGTATCAACCTCAATTGTAAGTACATCAATGCCAAGAAGATTCGTTTTAAAAGTGTCTGCAGGTTCTTCGGCTATGAATGTAAAAGAAGGTATCACATAAAAACCAGAATCAAACGAGGTTATCAGAACACTTTGCTCTAATCGTAATCTGTCGCTAACAAGCCTTATTGTGTCAATCGGAGAAACCTCCAGAACCTCCAATTTGTCAGTAAGAGTATCTTTTAATAATGGAAATCTTAATCTATAATTTTGTGGTTGTTCAACTTCCAGTTTGATTTTTAACTGATCGCCAATAAGCATATGAGTAGAATCAAGAACTGACCTTACCTTGACTTCTTGTGCGCTCAGCCTGGTATTGGCTAAGAAAAATACAAATATCAAAATTAATATAATCCTGCTTGTTGTAATATTTTCACACTTTTCGATCAATTTAATTTTCTGTTTTTATGTTTAGAATCTATTATCTAATTTCTCTAATGAATTCATTAACTATTATATATCATTCATTCCTTAATGTCTTCCTTCTCTCATCTTAAATAGCTTCATAAGGGGTTTTACATAATCTTCATTAGTTTTAATTTTTGCATAATCAACACCACTGCGTTTAAATATATCTTCTATTTTGTCATTATTTGTGTTCCACCATGAATTATATTTATCCCTTATTATTTTATTTGAAGTATCAACCCACTTGATACTTCCTGTTTCAGCATCTTCAAATTTCACCAAACCCATTGGTGGAACAGTACATTCTCTTTCATCATATATCCTTAATGCAATCAAATCGTGTTTTTTATTTGCAATGGTTGTACGTTTATATAATTCATCATATGAGGTTTCATCCATTGGCTGAATAAAATCTGATATAAGAAATGCCGTACATCTTTTTTTAATTACGTTTGTAAAATAACTTATGGCTTGTGGAATATGAGTTTTTTTATTCTGTGGTTTGAAGTCGAGTAATTCCCTGATTATGCGCAGAATATGTTTTCTTCCTTTTTGTGGTGGTATAAACTTTTCAATAATATTACTAAAAAAGATAACACCTATTTTATCATTATTCTGAATAGCAGAAAATGATAGTACAGCAGCTATTTCTGTGAGTAGTTCCTGTTTAAACTGTTGTTTAGTGCCAAAGTTTTTTGAAGCACTAACATCTATAATAAGCATAACAGTTAATTCTCTTTCTTCTTCGAATATTTTGATGAAAGGATTATTAAAACGGGCAGTAACATTCCAATCAATATTCCTGATAGGATCCCCGTACTGATATGCTCTGACTTCGCTAAAAGCCATACCCTGACCCTTAAAAACACTATGATATTCACCGGCAAATACCTGCCTGGAGAGACCTCTTGTTTTTATTTCGATCTTTCTGACCTTTTTTATAAGTTCAGTGGCTTCCATGAGATTATGATAATTCAAGATAATAATTAAGGTACTTCTACCACATTCAGAATATCGTTTATAATATCCTCACTGATAATACCTTCAGCTTCAGCTTCGTAACTTAGACCAATTCTGTGACGTAATACATCATGGCATACAGCTCTTACATCTTCGGGAATCACATATCCACGGCGTTTAATAAAAGCATATGCTTTTGCAGCAAGTGATAAATAGATACTTGCTCTGGGTGAACCACCATATGAAATAAAATGACTTAGATGATCCAGTTTGTATTCTGCAGGGTACCTGCTTGCAAAAACTATATCAACTATATATTTTTCAATCTTTTCGTCCATGTAAACATCTCTGACAACCTTTCTGGCTTTTATAATGTCTTTGGATTTCAGTATCTTATTACATTTAGGGAATTCATGTGCTATGTTTTGTCTAATAATAAGTTGTTCCTCTTCTTTTTGAGGATAGCTTATTATAACTTTCATCATAAATCTATCGATCTGAGCTTCCGGAAGAGGGTAGGTGCCTTCTTGTTCTATTGGGTTTTGTGTGGCAAGTACAAGAAAAGGTTCGTCAAGTTTAAATGTTTCTGTTCCTATAGAAACCTGTCTCTCCTGCATTGCTTCAAGTAATGCAGATTGAACCTTTGCCGGAGCGCGGTTAATTTCGTCGGCAAGAACAAAATTAGTAAATACCGGCCCTTTTTTTACAAGAAATTCTTCTTTTTTCTGACTATAAATCATTGTGCCAATAAGGTCGGCAGGCAGTAAATCTGGAGTAAACTGAATTCTGCTGAAACCTGCATCTATTGCATCTGCAAGAGTGCTTATTGCCAATGTTTTTGCCAGCCCTGGAACTCCCTCCAGGAGAACATGCCCGTTGGATAGTAAACCAATAAGAAGACTGTCGATCAAATGTTTCTGACCAACGATCACTTTCTTCATTTCCAATGAAATTAGATCTACAAAAGCACTTTCTTTTTGTATCTTTTCATTTAGTTCTTTTATATCTACTGATTGACTCATAATTATTATTTTGTTCTATATTAGAAATATTAGTTTCATTAATCAAATACTAAATTGAATTATCATTTTTAAAACGTCCAAATTTAAAGTATTATTATAACATAATTTTGATATTTTTGTTAATTAATGTTAAGTATGGAGGACCTGAAACATAGATATTTTGTAAGGATATCGTTTAATGGCGAAAATTATCACGGCTGGCAAATTCAACCCAATAAAATAACTGTTCAGGAAGTTTTGGAAGAGAAATTCTCGACAATTCTGGGGAATAAAATTCAGATAATAGGGGCTGGCAGGACTGACTCCGGGGTGCATGCGAGAAATTATATTTTTCATTTCGATATCAATAAAAGTATTGATAACATTGATAAAATAATTTTTCGCCTTAATAGTTTTATTCCTGATAATATTTCTATTCATCAAATGTGGGAAGTTCCTGGAGACTTGCATGCAAGATTTGATGCCATATACAGAACATATGAATACCACATTCACATCGAAAAAGATCCCTTTATAAAATCCTTATCACATTATTTATATTATACACCTGATATTGAAAAGATGAATAAGGCAGCGACTATTTTACTTCAATACAGCGATTTTACATCTTTTTGTAAGTTGCATTCAGATAATACAAATAATATATGCAAAATTATTAGTGCCGAATGGACAAGAGATGAATATAGATTTGTTTTTAGAATATGTGCTAACAGGTTTCTCAGAAATATGGTAAGGGCAATTACAGGAACAATGCTTGAAATTGGCCGAAATAAATTGAGTATAGATCAGTTTAAAGAGATTATTGATAAAAAGGACAGAAGTGCTGCCGGATGCTCTGTTCCTTCTAATGGATTATTTTTCACAGAAGTGGCTTATCCTGAGTTCCAGATTCGCCAGGATTCCTCAGCCTGATATACCAGCATTTTATGGCCATTGAAGCATATTGCCCCTCTCTTTTCCCCCTGGCTTAGAAATTTTGTGTTTGCCGGATTATATACCAGGTCATAAAGAATATGGCCTTTTCCAATAAAATCATATGGCAATGGAGGAGAAGAATCTATATCAGGAAACATTCCCAATGGTGTACAATTTATTATTAATGGGGAATTTATTATTAAAGTTTTGTCAATATCAGAATAAGTAATAATTTTTCCGGATCTATTTCTTGATACCTGATAATAGTTTATTCCTAATTTTTTTAATACAAAACAAATTGCTTTTGATGCACCTCCGGTTCCAAGTACAAGGGCAGATCTGTATCTATTGCCTGATATTTTTTCAATTGACTTTTTAAAACCAAACACATCAGTATTATATCCAATAAGTTTAGTTTGATTGTTTATTCTTTTGATTTTAATCGTGTTAACAGCAGCTATTTCTTCAGATACAGGATCAAGTTCATCAAGAAATGGAATTATGCTCTCTTTATATGGTATAGTTACATTTAATCCTATTAGTTGTTTTTCTTCTTCGATTAGTTTAGCAAAATCATTGATTTGCAAAAGGGGGAAAAGTTTATAACGGCAATCACTAATTTTTTCTTTTTCAAATTTTTGAGAGAAATATTGTTCTGAAAAAGAGTGACTTAGTTTTTCTCCTATTAATCCATAAACCTTCATTATGTTTATCTGATTTAAAATGTTCAGCTGAAAAAATGTTTAGGGCAGCAAAAATACAGAAAAAGAATATTATTTGGTAATTGGCTTTTGTGAGGCTAATTTTTCCATAATCCAAATACATGAAATTCCGGCAATAATGAGAATTATAGCAATAATAACTGTTGAGTCAAAAGACTCAGGAAGTGTAGGTTTATAAATATTTACTAGTTCACCACTGTGTTTTATTATTTGATTACCAACATTGTCAAGCACAGGAATTGCATTTTTCCATGGCCATAATAATCCTAATGATCCGATAATAAAACCTGTTAAAAATGAAATTGTCTGATTCTTGTATTTTTTAAAAATCCATGATAGTAAATGAGAAAAAGCAATTAGTCCGAAAATCGCACCTACAATAACTGGAATTAATACAATCAAATTGAGTTCAGTAATTGAATCTATCATAACAAGTTGATAGTTGCCCATAAGGATCAGCACGAAAGAACCTGATAAGCCCGGCAATATCATACTGCAAATGGCTACAATTCCACAGATAAATAAATATATAAATGAATCATTCTCTGAGCCCGGATTAAATGTGGATATAGAAAATGCAATTACAATTCCCATAATAATCATCAAAATGACATTAAACTTCCATTTTTCAACTCTTTTTCCAACATAATAAGCTGAAGCAAGTATTAAGCCGAAGAAAAATGCCCAAACATAAACCGGATAATCTACAAGTAGAAATTTAAGTAAGCTGGCGAGTGATATGATACTTATACCAATACCTAAAAAAACAGTTAGAAGAAACAATAGATTAATATGTTCTGAAAATTCTCGAAACTTTCCATTAAATATCAGTTTGATGGCATAGATATCAATTGATTTGATTGAATTTATTAACTTCTCAAAAATACCAGTAACAAGAGCAATTGTACCTCCGGATACTCCGGGGATAATATTTGCAGCTCCCATTGCTAAGCCTTTGAGAAATAAAATAATATATTTTTTTATAAATGCCATAAACCCCTGGAATGTATCGTATTAAAACTGCCGGCTAAATACAATTATTTCTTATTAAGTTTATTTATAAGATTCTGTATTTCTGATATAGTGTTTTTATCAGGGATATCTTTCAGGACCTTAAGGTGTTCATCAAAATTTTGCTTTAATCCACTGGTAAAATACTTCAATCCCTGAGTTTTATTATCTTTTAAGAAATGATAAGTTGCCAGTCGGTAATTAATATTTGCATATTCTTTTGTAATATCATATCCTGATTCAAGAAAATTAATTGCTTTTTCCATTTCCCCCTGTTTAAACATTATTTCTGCTGAGGCAAGCCATGATCCAACATCTTCAGGATCATTATCTATAGCATCTTTATAGGCAATTAATGCGTCTTTTGTAAATCCAAGTTTAGTATTAACATTTCCTAATGCATAATAATACTCTGAATTTGATGAATTGAATTTTATTGCTTTTTTCACATAAGATATGCTCTCGAAGTACTTTTCTTCAAAAAGTTTTACCAATCCTATGCCAAACCATGCATCGGAAAATTCATTGTCATTATCAAGAGCCAGATTGTAATTGTCTATGGCCTTTTTGTAATCATTAAGTCTTTCGTAACATTCACCTATATAAGTATATACAACAGGATTGTCTGATTCGGTTAATAAAATTTCTTTGTAAGTTTTGATTGCTTCAGCATATTTTTCAGCTTCATTTAAACAATTTGCCTTATTGAAGAATGCATTTATGAAATCAGGATCTATTGCAATGGCAAAATCATATGCTTCAATGGCTTTATCAAATTCTTCTGTCTCATAATATTGATTTGCAAGATTATGCCAGGCATTTTTTGAAAACGGATATTCTTTCAGGTATTTGTTGTAATAAAGAATACTCTTTTCTGATTGGTGGGTTTTTTCATAACAAAATGCAATATCATATAATAATGATCCATTTTGTGGATCCAGCTTCAGTGCTTTTTTAAAATATTTTAATGCAAATTTGAAATATCCACTCTGTTCGTATGCAAATGCAATATCATTTAATATTCTGCCAAGATCTTCAGTAGAGGTTTTTATTACAGCATCAAACTGTTTTTCGGCCTCATTAGGTTTGTCCAGAAGAAGAAGAGCATTTCCTTTTAAAATATAAATATCAATATTATTCCTTTCAAGTTTTTCGGCTAAGTTTAAAATCAAAATGGCCTCCTGAGCCTGCCCCTTATAAATACATAATTGTGCTTTTTTAACTCTTAATGATACGGAATATGGGTGTTGTTTATCTGCCAGGTCAATAGCTACGGATGCTTTTTTAATCATATTATGCTCAAAGAAATAATCTATAATTCCTTCATATTCAAAAACATCAAAGTAACAATCCCTGCCACTTTTTGTAAATTCTTTAAATCGGTTTACAGCAGAATTTATTTCCTCCTCCGAATATAATCCATCTTTGTCCTCACTCATGATAAATAAATTTCAGGGAGCAAAAGTATAAATAATTTAATTTATACATTATTATTTACAGAATATGATATCAAGAAGAAATTTTAGTTATTAACAACTGATTGATATTAGTAAAGAATTTGGTGTTCAGTTCTCAACAGATCATTAACAATTTTGACAGGGGCAAATGTTGCTAATGGTACTTCTACAAAGATTGTAGTCCAGTTTGACATCCCACCATTCCATAATCCCGGAAGTTCCTGGATTTTAATTTCCTTTCCATTTTTGGTTTTATTTGATATAAAACCAGCTTCAGGATCTGAAAATTTAGTCAGATCAAACTTATTTCCTTTATAATCTCTGACTCCACATACCAGATCAACAGGATTGAAATGAGTAGAGCGATCATAAATCTTTTTTTGACATTCATCATTAAGGTTAATTTGCGAATTTTCTACTATTTGGAGTGAATGACTACCATCAGAATTTTTTGCCATGAATGGCCCGCCTCCCGGCTCATCCTCAATTTCAACCATACCACAAACTCTAATAGGGCGGTTAAGCTTTGCAGTGACATAATTAAGTTTTTTTATGTCTGACCATTCTTCAATATCCTCAGGAGGTTGAATACATAATTCAGATTTTAAAAAGTTTAGTAGTTTTTTAAGATATTTTATATCCAAAATATCTATTTCTTCAATTTCAATTAAATATTTGAATAATTTTTCCTGAATCTGAATTAATATACCGGCAATGGCTTTTTTATAGATAAAAGTTTCATCTTTATAAACATCAGGAACAACATTATCGATATTTTTTATAAAAATAATATCCGAATCAATCTTATTCAGGTTATGAATAAGTGCACCATGGCCGCCTGGTAAAAATATAAGGTTGCCGTTTTCATCCCTTGCGGGTTTATTTTTATTGTCAACCGCAATAATATCAGTTGATGAATCCTGCTCTGAAACGCTGAAATTATATTTTACGTTGAATTTTTCAGCAAATCTGGAATGTTTATCTTCGATATGCTCCAAAAATATGTCCTTATATTCTTTAGAAACAGTAAAATGTATGTTGATCTGGTTATTTTTACCAACACAATAACCGGCGGCCTCTGCCATGTGCTCTTCTGTCGCAGTTCTTGAATAATCCTTGTATTTATGAAATTTTATCAGGCCTTTTGGCAGATATGCATAATTCATGCCTTTTTTTCCAAGGAGAACAGATAATATTCGTCCATATCTTTTCTCATTTATCAGGGAATCAAAAGAATCTCCCTTTTTATGTATTCTACGTATAAGAATATCAATGAATGCAAATTTTCTTAAGTTCTCAAAGAAATAATAGGAAGAATTAAAATCACGGTCAACCAATAAATGAAGCAACTTTTCAGGTGACTCTTCATAATTTTTTCTGAAATCAATCAGGGGGGCGAACATCCTTGTAGCTGCACCTGACGCCGGAACAAATTTTGTAATATTTAGTTTAACCGATTGTTTTTCGAATTCTTCAATTGCATTCTCTCTCTTTTCCTGATTAAGAGTATATATACCACTTGAAGTTGTTGCCGGTTTTATAATAGTAAGATACTGAATTCCATTTTTGTACCGGGATAACTGATTATTAATTGTATTAGGGGGAATTCCTTTTTTCTTGATTTGCTGAAGATCATTTTTAGAAAACATATTGCTCCTATTTAAGATTATTCAACTATTATAAGAAATGTTATAAATGTTGCAAAAAGCCAATAAAGGTAAAAAACTAATCCGTTTTATGTATTAAACTTATAATTTTTTCAAGCCACAAACTATCTGTTTCATCGAAAGTTTTAAGTTTGGTGCTGTCAACATCAAGAACACCAATAATTTGACCTGTTTCATTTTTCAAAATTACAACAATTTCTGATTTCGATCTGGAATCACAAGCAATATGCCCCGGGAATTTTTCAACATCAGGCACACATATAGTCTTTTCCATATTTATTCCGGCCCAGCAAACACCTGTATCTTTTTGTAATTCCATGCAGGCTACAGGGCCCTGATATGGACCAACAAGCAACTTCCCGTCATGTAATAAATAAAAACCTGTCCAGAAAAAATCATCCATTTTATGATGTAATACTGCCACAACAGTTGCAAGACGTGAATCTATATTATTGCTCTTTATTAACAGATCTTCCAGCTGATCATAAATCCTTTCATATCTTCGGGATTTTTTTTCTTTATCCATAGTTTGTTAATATTCATTCATTCTTCAATGCTAATTTCCCCCTCGTAGTTAGCAGCCTCCCAGGCAGTTGAGAAAACAAGCTTTGTAATGTTACAAAAATTCTTAAAATTTATTTTTTCTATAGTATCAGTTGGTTTGTGATAATCATCATGTATTCCGCATCTAAAATACATTACCGGAACATTGACTGTAAAAAAGCTGTAATGGTCAGAACCACCACTAATTCTGCCTGAATCACCAACAAAACTATACTCAGGTTTCAAATCTGAATGAACATTATTTTCGGCTTTAAGATTGATATTATGGAGATCTGAGGATTCATAGCCTGAGCTGGAATTATAAACATAATTTTGTTGTTCTTCATGTTTTTTGTCAATACGGCCAATCATATCCATATTAATACATAATACAGTATTTTCTATAGGGAAAATAGGCTTGTATTGAGCATAATATTTAGATCCAAGAAGGCCCTTCTCTTCGCCGGTAACAGGCATGAATAATATACTGCGACGAGGACCATGACCTTCTGCTTTAGCCTGGGCAAATGCTTCGGCTATTTCAATAATTGCTACAGTACCTGATGCATTATCATCAGCCCCGTTATAAATTTTATCATTTCGTTTACCAACATGGTCGTAATGTGCAGTAATAATAATCAGCTCATCTTTTTTATCACTACCTTCAATATAACCAACAACATTTTCTGTTGGTATTAGTTTGTCTTGTACAACCATTAATATTTTAGAGGAATATTTGCCGGATAGATTGATGCCTTTATTAAGTTTTTTTATGCTTCCCAGGAATTTTGTTTCCGAAATTCCTAATAGTTTTGAAGCGGCAGAGGGGGTCATGAAAAAGTGATATTTTGCTTCAGACTCCTTAATAATATCAGAATTAATTTCTAATCGTGAAAAGTTGCCTCTTGATTTAATTAAATAAGCAGCTTTTTTTTCAACAGGGTCAATTCTAATAGTTCCCAGAGCTCCTTTTTTAATTGCAGTATCGATTTTTTGCTGTTTGAGCCTCGCAAAATTTGTAGGCTGTACGCTCAGTGTTGTGAGATATTTTTTATTCTTATCTATGGGCTCCCCCTTAAAATAGACAACAATTTTACCTTTAACATCAATACCTTTGTAATCAGAATAATTTTCATGATCAATTCCGTAACCCATAAAAATTATTTCAACATCCTTTTCTCCAGATTGAGCAACATTTGTTGAAAAAAAATCTATTTCAGATTCTATTTTTGTTTCTTCATTTTTAAAATAACTGCCATAATTTCTTTGGATTAGATCAAATTCCTGGAAATATGGATCTTTCGAAGGAGAAGGACCAGTAAGATTTTCTTCTTTAAATTGTGCTTTTATGTAGTCGGCTGCCAGTTTCTGTCCTTCTTTTCCTGTATCACGACCCTCATATTTATCTGAAGAAAGAATTTCCATATGTTTGGTGAGGTCATAAATAGTAATCGTTTCAGCATATTTTTTTACAAGCTCAGTTTGTCCGTATGAAAATGTAACAGCTATCGATAGTATTAATATTAATAAGTATTTCTTCATGTATTTATTAAATTTGTGTAAGGATTTAGTGTTTTAATATTAAATTCATCACTAATATAACAAAAAATATGAAGTCAGAAATTAACAAGCCAACAATTATTATTGATGAATTAAAGTGTAAAAAAAACATTTCTGAAATGTCGCTTAAGGCAAAAATTAATAAATTAAATCTAAGGCCACATTTTAAAACACATCAATCGCATCAGATCGGCAGGTGGTTTATGCAGGAGGGGATTGACAGAATTACTGTGTCTTCATTTGATATGGCAGAATATTTTTCAAATGATGGATGGAAAGATATTACCGTAGCATTTCCTGCTAATATCAGGGAAATAGATATGATAAATTCATTAAGCAAAAAAATCAATCTCAATATTTTAATTTCTGATACTTTCACATTAAGTTTTCTTGAAAATAATTTAAGGCATCAAACCGGTTTTTATATAAAAATAGATACAGGATATCACAGGTCGGGAATTGATTATAAAAATATTGCAGAAATAGACAACTTAATAAAAATGTCGTATAATTCATCCAATCTGAAATTCAAAGGTTTTCTTACCCATGCCGGTAATACTTACAATACAGTTGACAAAGAGGAAGTTATTTCTATTCATAATAATAATCTTTGCATTATGAATGATCTTAAAAAAAGATACAAACCCGAATGGCCGGAGATTCAAATTTCAATTGGAGATACTCCTTCATGTAGTATTTCTGATAATTTTGATGGGATTGATGAAATTCGACCAGGGAATTTTGTTTTTTACGACCTGATGCAGCAAAATATTGGATCCTGTGATTTTGAAGATATTGCTATTGTTCTTGCATGTCCTGTTGTTTCATTAGATAATAATTCCAATAAAATAATAATTTTGGGTGGAGCAATTCATTTATCAAAAGAGAGTATGCTCAATAAAAATGGTGAAAAGATATTTGGGAGAATTGTCAGGTTTAATAGTAATTATTCATGGGAAAGTCCTGAACCCGATTTATATGTAAACAGCATTTCTCAGGAGCATGGTATTATAAATGCTAACAAAGAGTTTATAAATAATGTGCAAATCGGAGATATTATCGGAATTCTTCCGGTTCATTCCTGTCTGACAGCCAACCTGATGGCCAGGTATACCAGCCTGAGCGGGAATATTATTGATCATTTTTCATCAAGAAAGTAAATTAGTCTCTAATCTTATTGAATCCTTTAGAAATTTATAAGTTTCAAATTGTCAGTCAGATAAGCATTTGACACCTGAATTATTAATCTTAAATATTAGCTGCCTTTTCTAAAACTAAAAGAATATTTTGCAAAAATTATTAATAAACGATAAATATTTATTGTTTATTAATAAAACATTATTATATTTGTTATGAACTTAAATCTGATTCAATGAATAGATGGGATTTAAAAAGAAGAAAAAGATGGTTTGGAATATCTATGATCTGGCGTTATTTAAGATGGCTTGCTTATAGTTTTCTAATATTTATCTATTCAACAATTGCATCAATGTCGAAATCATTAAAGATAAATTGATGTTTTGTTAAAAGACTGGACTAATCTGCGTTTAAAGGCCGGAAATCAAATGTTGTTTCCAGGATTTTTTGGCCAAAATTTGAATCAGGAAACATGTAAAAAGTCTAATATGCCAATAGTAACAAACCTGGATGTAATTTTAGCAAAGAGAAAGATGACTCTTACTGAATTGTCCGGAAGGGTTAATATTACTATTGCAAACCTCTCAAATTTAAAAAAAGGAAAGGCAAGAGCTGTCAGATTTTCAACGCTGGTAGCCTTGTGCAGGGAATTGGATTGTCAACCGGCAGATATTTTAGAATATCGTGTGGATAACTATTTAGAGAAAAAACATAAGAAAATATCTCTGGTTGATTACCTGAAGACACTTACTGACACCGACGACCATTCAAAAGATCATCATAAATAAAAATCCCCGGTCAGGTAATTCCCTCTTTACTTTTTTTGAATATCCATCAGCCTTGATTACATTTAAACAATTTTAATAGTTTTCTGTTCTCATTTATTTTGAATGTTAAACTATAATTAGCAGAATTAAATAATTAATATATGCCTGTAAGAAATATTATTTATCTATCAATAATTTTTCTCCTTTTAGGCTTCCCGATTCAATTAAAGTCTCAGGATACTCAAAAAAAAGGAATAAGCTATACATTTAACGACACATTGCCTGTTAAACTTGATAAAGAGCTGAATGTAATACAATCTATTGCTATTCCTGATAAGATAAAACCCGATTTTGGAGTGGAAATCGGAAGTTCTTTTATGTTTGGCGGGAACCGGTCGATGTTAAATAATTATATTAATCCGCATGCCAGCTTTAATCCTGCAGATAAACTACATTTAAGCGTAGGGACCTTTTTTATGATGTCTACACTTCCAGCCAACTTAATAAGTGCTGAAACTGTGAATGCACAGCCCGGCAGGAATCTTTCTTCTGCCTATATTCATGGTTCAGCTGAATATTTAATTAATGAGAAGCTGAGTATTAGAGGAACTTTCTTTTACGAAATAGATCCATTTAATAAGAATCAATTCCAACAGAATACAAAATCTTTAAATAGCCATTATTATTCAATAGGAATGGATTATAAAATAAATAAAAACATACAAATTGGTGTGGAATTTAGTCAGGTGAAAACTGACGATCCATTTTTTCTATATAACACTAATCCTTTTGGAAACAGATCAGGATTAAGACATCCATTTGATTACTAATTAACTATAATCTCCACAGATAAGAGGCTTTGAAAAAGTAGCCTCTTCTTGTTTCCAGTAAATCGGTTCCGTCAATGTATTCCTGGCCGTTCCATCTTGTTTTTTCATACATCGATCCATATCCAAAATGTACTACTGTTCCAGGTATATAGGTGAAGGATGCAAGAAAATCGGTTGTAAGTTCTTCAATATATGTATTATATTCAAAAATAGCTCTTATAAATAAATATTTGTTTATCTGAAAGGTATTTTTGCTCCGTATTATATTATAATCAAATATTTTTTTTCCGTCACTGTTTTTATACAAATCGTAATAGGTATAACTCAGTATAGTGTTAAAATGTTCAAATGGCTGATAATTTGCACTAAAATCTATAGTATTTCCTCTTGCCTGATATGGATTTTCAATATATCTTATTCTTTTGCCTTGTCTGTAGGTGAAATTAATAAACAATTGACGGAATATCTGACTCGATCCTCTAATATATGCTCCATCGGTAATAAATTTCTCATTCTCATATATTTCTGTCGAAAATGAATATAAAGCGGTAATATTTGTAGATCTGGATAGTAACATTGATACTCCCGGGCCGATCATAAATTCATTCAATCCGCTTGGTTTATCATAAGTATTTTCGCCCATAAACATAGGGCCGATTTTTTTTATAAAACCTTTTTTTGGAAAGAAATTCGGATTGTACATTATTCTGCCCCTGGTTATTCCAGTTCTTTGGATATATCCCGTTTGCGTTTGAAATCCTTGGCTGATATTCTGAAAGCTTGTTTTAAAAGTCCTGTTTCGGGTTGAATTTTGATAAGAAATGCCTATTGCACTCTCAGGGTCAGGACTTTCTATTATAGAGTCTGCGGTGAAGGAAGATACCGCATGAAAACCAATTGTGCTGGATTTGCCAAGCCTTATTTTGCCATCACCACCAAAAATCCTGTTATAACCTTCCTTAATTTTTCTGTCGGTTAAAAAAGCACCTAAATAATTATCATCATTAAATGATCTTTTATATCTCAATATTGAAAAGTTTGCATATTGTTGATTACCATCCTTATCCAAATCAAGAATTTTGTCAAGAGCATACATGGCAGCAATATGATTTTGTTTGCCAATTTTTCCTGTAAGTTTAGCTCCAATTTCAGGATCTACAATTTTTCTGGTATGTACAATAGATCTAAAAGGATCCATTTCATCGGATCCGGCAAAACCATACTGATCGTTTCCTTCAAGAAAGAATGGTCTCTTTTCAGGATAAATGAGGTCATAACGCTGGTTTTCATCAACCTGTCCGGCATCAGATTCAACCTGACTAAAATCAGGATTATAAGTAATGTCAAAAATAAGATCAGAACTAATACCAACTTTACTGGTTAAACTTAACTCACCTTTATTAAAATCGGTATTGAGTTTTCCCCCTCCGGCCGATTTTATATTAGAGTATGTAACAGCAGGTAATATTTCAAGTAAGGTGTAAAACTTTATATTTTGAAAGTTTATTTTCATATTGGTAAGAAGGAAATCCATTCCCCTTTCAGGATCAAGTTCAGGATATGTAGCCTGACTGGAATACCGGCTAATTCTTCTTTCAAAAACAGCACCCATTTGTACAATGTCTTTTCTTGAATATCTCAAGCTTTTAAAAGGAATTTTAATTTCAATATTATATCCCTCATCATCAATTGACCCTGCGCTTTCAAATATTAAATCTACTCCATGATCTTCCTTTTGACCGTCCCATCTTGCATCCATCTGAATTCCACTGGGATTTGAGTATATAGCACAAAGACTCTGATTATCATTATTAGAATCTATGTTGATACATATCCAGTCGTCGGGTCTGATTTTATCTCTGGGGGAGACAGAGGTTTTAATTTTTTCGGGTTCTTTGTCGTAACACTTAAATCCAAAATATACATTTTCCGAATCATATGTAATATATACGATGGTTTTTTCTTCAGGATCTTTTCCGAAATCAGGCATAAAAGTTTTAAAACCAGTTAGTCCTTCAGATTGCTGCCATATTTCTTCATCCAGAATACCATCAATTTTTGGTGGAATGGTAGTTTTTACCGGATCAAATGCTTCCTGGGCAAATCCATTATAGAATGAAAAAATTAATAATAATGAAAAAAAGATTATTGAAAATTTTCTACATAAGTGAGAGGTAAAAAACATAAGGAGAATGGAGATTATTACATTTTTAGCTTTTTATCTATTTCTTCAATATATGCCCTGAATCTTTTATCAGTATCTATTAGATTATTTACAGTTTTACATGCATGAAGCACAGTAGCATGATCTTTTCCTCCAATCTGAGCACCAATGGTGGCAAGTGACGACTTGGTAAGATTTTTTGAAAAATACATAGCAATTTGCCTGGCTTGAACAATTTCTCTTTTCCTGGTTTTTGATTGTAAAATGTCTATAGGCATATTGAAATAATCACATACGGTTTTTTGGATATAATCAATTGATATCTCAACGGTAGTGCTTTTAACTAACTTGTCAATCATCTTCTTGGCCAAATCCAGTGTAATGTCCTTTTTATTTAAAGTAGATTGGGCAAGTAGAGAAATTAATGCACCTTCAAGTTCTCTAACTGAATTTGTAATTTGAGAAGCAATATATTCTAAAATGGTATTTGGCATTTCAATACCATCGTTGTATATCTTTTGTTGAAGGATGGCAATCCTGGTTTCAAGATCAGGAGGTTGAATGTCGGCAGATAAGCCCCATTTAAAACGTGACAGAAGCCTTTTTTCGAGCCCTTGCAGTTCTACAGGAGCTTTGTCGGATGTGAGGATTAGTTGCTTTCCTAATTGATGTAAATGATTAAAAATATGAAAAAATGTATCCTGAGTCTTTTCTTTTCCTGCAAATTCATGAACATCATCAATAATAAGTACATCAATCATCTGATAAAAATGCAGAAAGTCATTTCTATTGTTATTTCTAATTGATTCAACAAATTGTGTTTGAAATTTATTGGCATTTACATAAAGTACAATTTTTTCAGGAAAATTTTCTTTTACTTCAATACCTATTGCTTGGGCAAGGTGTGTTTTCCCAAGCCCGGAAGCACCATAAATAAGTAAAGGATTAAAAGCTGTTCCTCCCGGTTTGGAAGAAACTGCAAAACCTGCTGATTTGGCCAGGCGATTACAATCTCCCTCAATGAAATTATTAAAAGAATAATCAGGATTTAACTGAGGATCAACATGTAGCTTTTTTATTCCCGGAATAATAAATGGATTTCTAATGGTAGTGGTCTCAATATCCAAAGGAAGTGTAACAGCTTTGTTTTTAAGCTCAGATTTATTTTTTGTAGGAAATTTAACTGTATAAGGTTTTACATCTGAAAATGCATTATTTTCAATTACAACATTATATTCCAGTTTGGCATCTTTCCCAAGCTCTTTACGAAGAGTCTTACTAAGTATTCCAATATATTGTTCTTCAAGGTATTCATAGAAAAAAGGACTGGGTACTTGTATGGTTAAAATATTACCCTCAAGTTTTAATGGGGTTATTGGTTCAAACCATGTTCGGAAGCTAACGGAAGGAACATTATCCTTAATAATTGTCAGGCAATTTTTCCAGACTTTTTCGTATTCTTTATTCATTTATTTATTTGGGTAATTTTGAGGTTAAAAAACAATAATTTTAATTAGTATTTCGCAGAAGCAAGGTTGTGAAAAAAAACATTAAAAAAAAATCTATTTACTCTTGACTTTTACAAATAAATTACATTAGTGTTATAATCAAATAATTAATAAATGAAAATAAATGAAAAAAAATTAACTAGCAGATTATCAAGGCATTATAAATAATCTTTATTAACAATTTGTATACTAATAGATTAAAAAAAAAACTATGTATTAAAAGAGATATTTTTTATAATTATTTTAAAAAAATGAGTTTTTTTTTAATTTTTTATGAAGAAAAATGACTCATTTATCAATTAATAATTCTTATAAAAATTAATTAATTCAGTTTACGAATTTTTCCATCATTTAAAGAGACAATTTTTGCATCTGGAAAGACTTCTTTTGTTTTAATAAATAATTTTTTTATCCTGTTCATTTTTGTGTGTTTTCCAATTAAATAATAGTATACATTGTCCAATTGAAATTCCTTAATTCCGGAAACTCCTTTAAAAATTGGATCGTCAGGTGAATATGATTGAGTTCCTGATAAAATCAAAACACTGTATTCAGTTTTCATGTTTTCCTCTTGTTTGAGCTTACCTTCTTCATTATCAGTAACAATAATCGTTTTTCCAAGATCAACTGCTGAAAAATGGAGATAACGTTTTGGATTTAGCCTTATATCTCTTATCAAAGAATTAAGATTATCTGAAGCATTAAGAAGTGCAAAATAGATGCTGTCGTTTTTAATAAGTTTGCCCAAACTTCCTTCTCCTGAATTAACTCTTGCTATAATTGACTGTATTTCAGTGAGAACTGTTGATGTTTGATTAATAACTGAATTAATTTCGATTTTTGCAATGGTATCTGTTATTGATTCAACATTCTTGATAATAGACTTTAACCTATCACTTTGTCCTTTAACATTCATACTTATTGTATCAATATTTGCAAAAATATTTGAAAGCCTGTTTGCTTCTTCAGTCACTAAAGTGTCTATCTTGACTGATGTATTTTCAAGATTTTTTAATGTAAACTTTATACTTTCAACACTTTTAGCTATATTTTCACGATTGTTTTTATTAAAGATATATTGAATTACTGCCATTACAGAATCCATAGAAGCCATCAAACTTTCGGCCTTTCTTTTAATCGGTAACATTTCTGCGCTTACTTTATCAACCAGATCATTTTCCATTGTCCCAATAAGAGTGTCGCCGTTGATATGAAATTCTTCAGAATTACCTGATATGAGATCAATACCACGCGATCCCATTAGATCCATGCTATAGATTCTGGCGATGGCAGGTTTCTTTATAATTACATTTTGATTTGTGAGGAAAAAGCAAACAATTATTCTTCCTGAATTATCAGGGTGTAGAGAAATTTCTTTAACAATTCCTATTTTAAGTCCATTAAATGTTACAGGACTGGCTTCTTCCAGTTGATTGATATTATTATAAGTAACAAAGAATGTTGTTTCTTTTTTGAAGAAGTTCTTTCCTTTCAGGAAGTTGACACCCCAGACAAGAATTACTATAGTTAAAAATACTAATATCCCAATTAATACATATCGTGATTTTTTCATATTATATATTTTAATTTTTAATTAAGCTAATTTAGCTTTTTCACTTAATATTTAATTTTTCCTTAGCTTCACTATTTGAAATCCTGACACCATTATTATATGCTGTAATAAATGCACCGGTAAACAATATTTTTAATTCCCGTTGTTTATTTATTATATCATTGAAACTTGTACTTCTTCCAACAGTATATTTATATGAATTATTTACTTTTCTTTCTACAACATCTTTTTGACCTTTGAAAATAGCTGAATTAATGGGTATTTTTTTTAATGAACTGAGAATCTGAACACAAAAAAAAATATCTTCATTAGTAGCTGTAACAATATCACTATTCTCCTCTTCTTCAACTCTTTCATTAATAATATTGTTACTCTCAATTTCATTTTTATATGATCTGAAGGCGCGGAATATTGCAGATGCAAGATAATCCTGCCCTAAATCTGTCATTAGAAAGTTTTCTTCAATAGCATTAGAAACAAAACCGGTTTCTACTAATACACTTGGCATAGCTGTTTTCCATAAAACATAAATTGGTTGCTGCATTACTCCATGATCTCTTCTGCCAGCTCCAATTCTGAATTGATCCTGAATAATTGAAGCAATTCTCAGGCTTTGTTTTTGAAAAGTGTCCTGCAATAATGAAAACATAATATATGATTCCGGATTATTTGGATCAAAACCTTCATAAATAGTGGCATAGTTTTCTTCCAGCTTTATTACTGAGTTCTCTTTTATTGCCACATTCATATTGCGTTTTGTATCGTTAACCCCCATAACATATGATGATGTCCCATATGGCCGGTCACTTTCGTTGGAATTAACATGAACAGAAATAAAAATATCAGCATCATTTGAATTGGCAATTTCAACTCGCCTTTCCAAACTAACAAAAACATCACTTTTCCGTGTATAAATAACCTTAACTCCTGGGATTCTGGTTTCTATGTAATGACCAAGTTTTAAAGAAATTTTTAAAGCTAAATCTTTTTCTTTTGATTTTTTACCAACAGCTCCCGGGTCAAAACCACCATGCCCGGGATCAATTACCAGGGTTTTAATCTTTAATGATTCATTATTTTGAGCAAAAACATTAGAAATACAAAAAATAATCAATGCCAGGGAGAAAAAGGTTTTTTTTAGGTTTGTTGATATGTTAACAATAAATCTATTATTAAAAATGTTTAAACTAATTAACAGCTTCTTTGTTATATGTTTATTTGATCTAAACATTCTTAATATTTTTTTTTAGTTTTGATGCTGTTTATATAACATATCTTTATACAAAAATAGTACTTATAAATTGTATTTTAAATTACGGTCAGCGATATTATTTATTATTCTAATTATCTTGTTCACTAATAATATATTAGGCCAGAATGAGGTAGTCAAAAATGATACTGTGCTTACCAAATCAAACAGGCTTACTCCAGACAGCATTCTGGCAGCTTCACAAAAGAAAAAGGAGGTAATTGAAGATGTTATTTGGTATCCGGCCGATGATTCCACAATATATGATATACCCGAGAATAAAGTGTATTTATACAATAATGCTAATGTAAAGTATGGTGATATAAATTTAAGTGCATATTATATTGAACTTGACATTACAAAAAAAGAAGTTTTTGCAAGAGGAAAAGTGTCGGGAGATTCAATTATTCAGAAGCCTGTTTATAAGGATAGTCTAAATGAATATAAATTGACAACTATACGCTATAATTTTAAAACGGGGAAAGCATTAATCGAAGGTTTGACAATGGAACAGAGTGGGGGCTTCGTGAATAGTAATAGAACAAAAAAAGATTCCTTAGGAAATTTTTATCTCAGGAATGGACAATTTACTACCGACGACAGGCCTGATCCGGCCTGGTATTTCAGACTAACTAAGGCAAAGTTTACTGAAGACAAACAAGTTATAGCCGGACCAACATATATGGTTGTTGAAGAGGTTCCTACACCTTTATGGATTCCATTTGGTTTTTTTCCGAAAAATAAAAAACATTCTTCCGGCTTGTTATTCCCTTCTTTTGGCGAAGAAAAAAACCGTGGTTTTTATATGAGTAAACTGGGTTGGTATTTTGCAATAAGCGATAAACTGGACCTGGCAATTGTTGGAGATATTTATTCCAGGGGTTCATGGAGAGGACATTTGGCGTCTCAATATCGAAATAGATATAAATACAATGGTAATGTTGAGCTAACTTTCGCAAGAAATGTGATGGGTGAAAAAGATTTTATAAATGATTATTCGAAAACTAAAGATTTTAAAGTATTATGGTCACATAATCAGGACCCTAAGGCCAATCCTTATGGCACTTTTTCTGCCCAGGTGAACTTTTCATCAAGCAAATTTGATAAGTATAATTCTTATACTACCCAGGATCATTTGAGAACAACAAAATCTTCAAGTATCTCATACCGACGGAAATGGGATAATCCATTATTTAATTTCAGTGCCAAATTAGGACATACCCAAAATAGTGTTGATACTACTATAAATCTAAGTTTACCCAGCGCCAGTTTTAATATAGGAAGAGTATTTCCTTTCAGAAAAAAAATAAGATCGGGGAAAATAAAATGGTACGAAAAGTTTCAAATAAGTTATACTTCAAAAATAGAAAACAGATTACATGTAAAAGAGTCAGAACTATTTTCAGAGAATGCACTAAATGGCCTTAAGAACGGGTTTCAGCATAATATACCTTTTTCGGCTAATTTCAAATTGTTAAAAAATATAACGTTCACACCATCAGTTAATTATCAAGGTAATCTTTTTTTCAGTTCCATACAAAAAAACTGGGCAGAACCCACGGATACTTTATCCCAGGGAGAAGTAATTTCAGAAAGAATAAATGGGCTGAAATATATTCATGTTATAACTCCCAAAGCGAATCTTAGTTGGAATAAACAGATCTTTGCCATGTATTCAACAAAAAGACCAGACAAAAGATTCGTTGCTCTTCGGCATCTTATAACACCAAGAATCGGAATTTCTTACAATCCCAATCTTGCAAATAATGATATATGGTATAAGGATTCTGTACAGGTAAATGATGAAGGCCTGATGAATGAATATTCAATTTTTGAAGAAAGTTTATATCGTCCGGCAATGGTACGTGAGAGCTCAGGAAGCATTACATTTGGATTCAAGAATAATATTGAGATGAAACTAAAAAGTAAAAATGATACAGTAAATAAAACTCAAAAAATAAAAATTCTGGAAAGTCTTGATTTTTCATCAAGTTGGGATATGTTTAGGGAAACTTTTAATATGGCACCTATAAGAATGAGTGGAAGAACAATATTATTTGATAATTTTAATTTGAACTTCGGAAGCACTTTCGATCCTTATGCAATTGATAGCCTTGGGCAACGTATTAATAAATTTGAAATTGCTGAGAATCAGAAGCTTTGGCGTACTACAAGTGCAAATGTTTCATTAGGTTTCCAATTACCTCTTAAAAACTCCGGACAGAATGTAAATTCAACACAAACCAACCGCCCACAATCTTATGCAACAGATCCATATGGATCATATTCATATTTTAATGTTCCATGGCAGTTACGCCTTGATTATAGTTTCAGATATTCTAAACCCGGCCTAAAAGAAAATATTACCCAATCGCTTCGCTTTTCAGGATTTGTGAAATTAACTCCTAATTGGAATATCCAGTTTAGTTCTGGTTATGATTTTGTTGCCAAAGAATTTACTTATACCTCTGCTACAATTACCCGAGATCTTTACTCATGGGAAATGAGTTTTCACGTAATACCTTTTGGCACTCTACAAAGTTTTAATTTCAGGCTGAATATTAAAAATCAGTTATTTAAAGATATAAAGATAAAAAAACAAAAAAGCTGGTACGATAATGATGAGTTTTAAAATATTATTTAAAAAAATTAATCTAATAATAAGATGAAAAAAATTATTTCGACTAAAAATGCTCCTGGTGCTGTGGGTCCCTACAGTCAGGCAATAGAGACAAATGGGATGTTGTTTATTTCCGGACAGATTGCAATTAATCCTCAAACAGGAAAAATTATTGATGGGGGAATTGATGAGCAAACCGATCAGGTAATGAAAAATATTGAAGCTATTCTGTATGAAGCTGGATATTGTTTTGAGGATGTTGTTAAGTCTACATGCCTATTAAAGAATATGGACGATTTTGCTTCTATGAATAGTGTTTATGCAAAGTATTACCCTGACTGTCCGCCTGCCAGGGCAGCCTATGGTGTTGTCAGGCTTCCTCTTGATGTACTGGTTGAAATAGAAACAATAGCAATGAAATAAAAAAAAATGCCACCTGTAAGGATGGCATTTTTTTTTGTATGTAGAATAAATTTATTCTGAAACAACTTCAAAATTAATATCAACACTAACTTCTTTGTGCAGTTTAACACTTGCAATATATTTTCCAACTTCCTTAATCTGATCTTCATTGATCGATATTTTTTTCCTGTCGATCTCAAAACCACACTTTGATAATGATTCAGCAATCTGTATTGTATTAACTGAACCAAAGATCTTACCTTTTGAGCTTGTTTTAGCTCCTATAGTGAGTGATAATTCTTTAAGCTTATTAGCTATTCCTTCAGCTTCTTCTTTAAGTTTAGCTTCTTTATGTGCCCTCTGCTTAGTATTTTCATTGAGAATCTTTTTTGCAGAAGGTGTTGCTAAAGTGACTAATCCTTTTGGGATAAGATAATTTCTTCCATATCCGTTTTTCACATTAACAATATCATTTGTGTGACCAAGCCCTTCTATGTCTTGTTTTAAAATAACTTCCATATTAATTCCTCCTTAATTTATTATTTTAACATATCAGCAACATATGGTAGCATAGCCAGATGACGTGATCTTTTTATTGCTTTAGAAACTTTTCTTTGATATTTAAGTGATGTGCCTGTTAGACGGCGAGGTAAAATTTTACCCTGCTCATTTAAAAATTTTCTTAAAAAAACAGGATCCTTATAATCAATATATTTGATTTTATTTTTCTTAAAACGGCAATACTTTTTCTTTTTAACCTCAACAGTAGGAGGTGCAAGATACCTTATTTCAGATGCATTTGTACTCATGATTTTTCCTCCTCTTTTTCAATTTTTTCTTCTTTTTTCATACTTCTTCTTTTCAGGCTGTATTCAATTGCATATTTATCCATCCTGAAAGTAAGGAATCTAATTATTCTTTCATCCCTCTTGTATTGAATTTCAAGATTCTGAATAAATCCAGGATTAGCTTTAAATTCAATCAGATAATAAAACCCTGTGGTTTTTTTCTGAATAGGGTATGTGAGCTTCTTCAAGCCCCAGTTATCTTCATGGACAATCTCACCACCATCGTCCTTAATTAATTTGGTGAATTTGTTTACCGCTTCCTTCATCTGATTTTCAGATAAAACGGGAGTTAAAATGAAAACGGTTTCATATTGGTTTAACATACTAAAAACTATTTATTTATAAATTAATAATATTTGGCGTGCAAAGGTAGAAATTATTTAGAAATTTTCAAATATTTACTTAGTATTTGACAATTTAAATATTCTTTGTTGCATAAGAAAAAACGCTGCAAATTATTAACTTTGTGTCATAAATGAAAAAATGATATGGATAATTATATTGTTTCTGCAAGAAAATACAGGCCTTCCGGCTTTGATTCAGTAGTAGGGCAGGAGTCTATTACCAGAACATTAAAGAATGCTATTATTAATAATCAGCTGGCTCACGCTTATTTGTTTTGTGGCCCTCATGGTGTTGGTAAAACAACCTGTGCAAGGATATTTGCAAAAACAATCAATTGTATGAATCTTAATGAAAAAGCTGAAGCATGCAATACTTGTGAATCTTGTGAAGCTTTTAACCAGGGAAGATCATTCTCCATCCATGAATTGGATGCGGCTTCAAATAACTCTGTTGAAGATATCAGAAGTCTGAACGAACAGGTAAGAATACCGCCTCAGGTTGGAAAATATAGCCTATATATAATTGATGAGGTTCATATGCTTTCAGCAGGAGCATTTAATGCTTTTCTAAAAACTCTTGAAGAACCTCCCGCACACGCAGTATTTATCCTGGCAACAACAGAAAAACACAAAATAATACCAACAATTTTATCAAGATGTCAGATTTATGATTTTAACAGAATAAGAATAGAAAAGATTGTAAAATATCTTGAATTTGTTTCAAAACAGGAGAATGTTAATGCAGAAATTGAAGCATTGAGCATAATTGCTCAAAAGGCAGATGGTTCTATGCGTGATGCATTATCATTATTTGACCAGATAGTAAGTTTCTCAGAAGGACAAATAACATATAACCAGGTGATTGAGAATTTGAATGTTCTTGATTATGATTACTATTTTAGATTAACTCAAGCCTTTTTAGATGGGGATTATTCTTCTGCCCTCCTTATACTTAGAGAAATACTGGATAAAGGTTTTGATGGATTAAATTTAATTTCCGGATTAAGCAATCATTTTCGCGATTTGCTTGTTTGCAAGGATAAATCAACCATTGAACTTCTTGAAGTAAGTGCGGGAATTAAAAAAAGATATTTAGAACAATCATCTGCTTGTAATCCGGTTTTTTTGTTTAAAGCCTTGGAGATTAATAACTCCTGTAGTCTTTCTTATAAGATTTCAAAAAATAAAAAGCTTCATATGGAGCTTAATCTAATAAAAATTTCAAGAATTTTAGAACCAGCCTCTTCATCTTCAGTTTCTGATGAAAAAAATGAAGCTCAGAAAAAAAAAATCATTAATACGGAAATAAAGAGCGTGAAAGATCAGGATACTAAACCTGATCAAAAAACAGAAGTTAAAACTGAGCCAGTTGCTGATAATATAGTTGAAGAGAAGGTTGAGAAGCTTAAAAAAAAGGAGTATAAAGGGAATATAAATAAAACAATTTCCATTAAAGATGCCATTAAAGGAAATCAGGTAAGTAAGGAAAGCATTTCTGACTTTACAGATAATAATCCACTTCTTTCAGATGATAAAGTAAAGGATCTTAAGAATGAATTCAGCCAGGAAAAACTTGTCGAAAAATGGAAAATGTTTTCTGAAGGATTGAAAAATAATGAACCAAGATTGTATAACACCCTAAGTGCTCATCTTCCTGTGCTTAAAGACAATTATCATATTGAAGTTATTCTTAATAACCCTTTACAGGACAAAGCTATAAAAGGAAAATGGCATGAACTGCTCATTTTTCTGAAGAAAAATCTTGAGAACGGCTCTATTACTCTTGAAACTAAAATTGCGAGAACAGAAAATAACAAATTGTATACCGACGAAGAAAAATTTGATTATTTAAATGAGAAAAACCCAAATATAGGGGAATTACGCCACAAACTTAATCTTGATTTTGAATAATAAGAATAATTAATATTATTGAAAACAACTTTGGTGCAGTATTTGAATAATGAATAAGAGTTTTTTAATAAAGAAATTTTTAAAATATAATGTAAACATCACTTTTGCAGTGATTAATCATATAAATAATGGGTGTAAATAAGATAATTAGCAACTTATTTGGAAGTAAAGCCGATAGGGATTATAAGGATGTTCAGCCAATAGTAACAGATATACTGACAGAGTATGAAAAATTGTCAGCATTGTCTAATGATGAATTAAGGGAAAGATCTGACAATCTTAAAGAAAAAGTAAACGATTATATCAAGGTAGAAAAGGAAGAAGTTCAAAATCTTAAAGCCAAAACAAATCAGATTGATGTTGAGGTAGATGAGAAAGAAAAAATTTATGAAAAGATAGATAAACTTGAAGAAGTTATTACTGAAAAAATAGAGGAAGTACTTAATATAATATTACCTGAAGCGTTTGCTATCATTAAAGATACAGCCAGAAGATTTAAAGAAAACGAAGAGGTTATTGTAACAGCAACTCAGTTTGACCGCGATCTGGCAGCAGGACGTGAAAGTGTTAAAATTGATGGTGATAAAGCTACTTTTTATAATAAATGGATTGCAGGAGGCAATGAAATCTCCTGGGATATGATTCATTATGATGTTCAGCTAATAGGCGGAATAAATCTTCATCAGGGGAAAATTGCTGAAATGGCCACAGGAGAAGGAAAAACCCTGGTTGCAACACTCCCGGTTTATTTGAATGCCCTTTCCGGTAGAGGAGTGCACATAGTTACAGTTAACGATTATCTTGCCAAAAGAGACTCTGAATGGATGGGAACATTATATGAATTTTTAGGATTATCTGTTGATTGCATAGATCGTCATCAGCCTAATTCAGATGCAAGGCGAAAAGCTTATCTGGCTGATATTACATTTGGCACTAATAATGAATTCGGATTTGATTATCTGAGAGATAATATGGCAATTAGTCCTGAAGACCTGGTTCAACGTCCACATAATTATGCAATTGTTGATGAGGTCGATTCTGTATTAATAGATGATGCAAGAACACCACTGATAATTTCCGGTCCGGTTCCTAAAGGAGATACCCAGTTATTTGATGAAATGAAATCAAAAGTAGTGAAATTGGTTTCTGCCCAAAAAAGAATTTTTAGTGATATTTTTCTGGAAGCAAAAAAACTAATTGATAAAGATGATACGGAAAATGGTGGAAAATTACTTTTACGTGCATTTAAGGGACTTCCTAAAACAAAAGCCCTTATTAAGTATCTCAGTGAACCGGGTATGAAAGCCTTGCTTCTGAAAACCGAAAATTTCTACATGCAGGAGAATAATAAAAATATGCACTTAATTACAGATGATTTGTATTTTGTAATTGATGAAAAGAATAATTCTATTGAGCTAAGTGAAAAAGGTATTGACCTGATTACAGGCGATTCCGATGATCCTACTTTCTTTGTTTTACCTGATATTGGTAGTGAAATAGCTAATATGGAAAAAGATAAACTGTCGGATGCTGAAAAAGTAAAAATAAAAGATAAACTTCTTAGTGATTACGCAATTAAATCAGAAAGAGTTCATACAGTAAATCAGTTATTAAAAGCTTATTCACTATTTGAAAAAGATGTTGAATATGTTGTTATTGATAATAAGGTTAAAATTGTTGATGAACAAACCGGCCGTATTATGGAAGGAAGAAGATATTCTGATGGATTACATCAGGCTATTGAAGCCAAGGAAAATGTAAAAATTGAGGATGCCACACAGACTTTTGCAACAATCACATTACAGAATTATTTCAGGATGTACAAAAAACTTGCCGGCATGACAGGTACAGCCGAAACAGAAGCAGGAGAATTATGGGATATTTATAAGCTTGATGTAATTGTTAATCCCACAAACAGACCAATTGTCAGGGACGACAGAGAAGATCTGGTATATAAAACAAAACGTGAAAAATATAATGCAGTTATTGAAGAAATAGTAGAATTGGTAAATAATAAACGTCCGGTACTTGTAGGAACAACCTCAGTTGAAATTTCTGAATTATTGAGCAGGATGCTTAAGCTAAGAGGAATTAACCATAATGTTCTTAATGCTAAACTTCACCAACGAGAGGCCGATGTTGTTGCTCAGGCAGGGAAACCCGGAAATGTAACCATTGCTACCAATATGGCTGGAAGGGGTACAGATATTAAATTATCAAAAGAAGTTGTTGAGGCCGGTGGATTGGCTATTATTGGTACCGAACGTCATGAGTCGCGGCGTGTCGACAGACAGTTGAGAGGTAGGGCAGGACGACAGGGAGATCCCGGATCATCCCAATTTTTTGTTTCTCTTGAAGACGATCTGATGAGGTTGTTCGGTTCAGACAGGATTGCAAAACTAATGGATAGAATGGGGCTTAAGGATGGAGAGGTTATTCAGCATTCAATGATTTCAAAATCTATTGAAAGAGCTCAAAAGAAAGTTGAAGAAAACAATTTTGGAATACGGAAAAGATTATTGGAATACGATGATGTTATGAATTCACAAAGAGAAGTTGTTTATACTAAAAGGCATCATGCATTATATGGAGAAAGAGTTAGTGTAGATATTGTTAATATGATGTATGATCTTTGTGAATCAATTGTTAATGATTGCCAGGGAGTTGCAAGCCTTGAAGAATTTAATCTGGAATTAATCCGTTATCTTTCAATTGAATCACCGATTACAGAAGATCAGTATAAATCGTTGGGAGCTAATGAGTTGGTGGAAATTGTCAATGAGAAAGCACTTGAATCTTATAAAAGAAGAGTTGAAACAATTTCAGGACAGGCATATCCGGTAATTAAAAATGTGTTTGAGAAACAAGGTCATTCATATGAAAATATCGTTGTTCCAATCTCTGATGGGACAAAAACTTTTCAGGTAATTACTAATCTTAAAAAAGCATACGAGAGTAAAGGAAAAGAACTGGTAGAATCGTATGAAAAATCGGTAATTCTTGCAACAATAGATGAATCATGGAAAGAACATCTTAGAGAAATGGACGATTTGAAACAATCTGTTCAAAATGCTTCATATGAACAAAAGGATCCATTATTGATATACAAACTTGAATCGTTTGATTTGTTTAAGGGAATGGTTGATAAAAATAATAAAGATGTTTCTTCTTTTTTAATGAAAGGACATATTCCTATTCAAACTCCTGATGATGTTAAGGAAGCCCAGGCAAGAAAAAAACTTGATATGAGCAGGTATGAGACTTCTAAAACAGAAGTTCCTTCTTATACTGAAGGGAGCCCATCCGCTGGAACTCCAAATCAGCAGCAGGCTGAAAGAAAAAGTTTACAACCTGTCAGAAAAGATCCCAAGGTAGGCAGAAATGATCCTTGTCCATGTGGCAGTGGTAAAAAGTTCAAAAACTGTCATGCGAATGCCTAAAACAAATTAAAAGTTTTAGAAATTTATTTCCGAGATAAGTTTTGCGATTAAATTATATGTGGACCTGCTAACCGGTGTGAGCGGAAGTCGTAGGTTATTTGGTGCAAGTTCTAATACATCCAATGCTGCTTTAATTCCTGCAGGATTGCCTTCAATAAAAATGGCCTCCATAATATCAATTAACTTAAAATGAATGTTTCTTGCCGATTTAAGATGCCCTTTAAGCGCATTTGACACCATTTCTGTAAACTGAAAAGGGAAAGCATTAGCAATTACCGAAATAGCGCCATTTCCTCCTAATGAAAGTATAGGAAGTGTTAAAGAATCGTCGCCCGATAAAACAGAAAAATTGTCGGGTTTGTCTTTTATTATCCTCATTATCTGGTTTAAATCACCTGAAGCTTCTTTTACTGCAATAATATTATCGATCTCATGGGCAATTTTTAAACAAGTGTCGGCGGTCATATTAACCCCGGTTCTGCCTGGAATATTATATGCAATAACCGGAACCGGACTGGTATATGCAATAGTTTTATAATGCTGATATAAACCACGTTGGCTTGGTTTGTTGTAATATGGGACCACAGATAAAATCCCATCAATGCCTGAAAAATCCTGATTTTTTATATTATTTACAACTTCCTGAGTGTTGTTTCCTCCAATTCCCACAACAATTGGCAAGCTCTTATTTGTATATTCAATAACAAAATTTGTAATAGCTTCTTTTTCATTCGAAGATAGAGTAGGGGCTTCACCTGTTGTGCCATGAACAACCAGAAAGTTAACCTTATTAGAAATCAGGTGTTCTGTCAGCTTTCCAAGAATATTGAAATTTATACTACCATCTTTTCTAAAAGGAGCTATCATTGCTACTCCCGTTCCATTAAATTCTTGTTGCCTCATATAATATCTATTTGGATTCTTGATTATTTTATTATGTGTTTTTCGTACTTGGATTTATTAATACCAGGTAATGTAAAATTTGTTCAGAAAGATATTTGATATTCTGTGTATCCTTCACATCAATCAGAAGATCATGATATTTCTTAGTTCTGGAATAGGATCCCACTTTGAAAGAAGCTGTTGTAAGGCCTGAAATATAGTCAATAGCAATACTATCTTTTAAACAAAGATCAACAAAAATATCACATGGTTCATTAAGAAAACTATTCAGTTCATCTTCTTTCTTACCAAAGAATTTAGTTTTGCGTGGATTCATACATATAATTCTTTTTGTAAAGGAATTGTTGCCAAATCCTGTAATATTTTCTGTGTCATTTACAAAGCATAATACTGAAAAAGACACTTTCTTTTGTTCAAGAACTTCAAGAAATGTTATCATTGAATTATAATCACCGGAATTGTCAATCTGACAAAAAACTTTAATGAATTTTGCCTTCTCAAGGTTAATAACTACCTGGCTTCTTTTTTTCTTTTTAACCTGGGTTGATAAAATGAAATATTTAATTTTATCTATGTATGATCTGAACAGCATAATGATGCTTTGATAAATAATTAAGCTTTAAAATAAATCACAAAAATAATCTAATATTATTTAATCATGTCAAGAAAATCCTTTTCATTTATTACCGGTATATTTAATCGTACTGCTTTTTCAAGTTTGGAGGGCCCGGTTTTTTCCCCGGCAAGCAGAAAACTGGTGTTTTTTGTGACTGATGAAGTACTCTTCCCACCGTTAAGTTCAATCAATCCTTTTATTTCATCCCTGGAATAGTTATTAAATATTCCGCTAACCACAATAATTTTTCGGTTAAGTATATCCGTTTTTCCTGATAATATTTCTCTTGAGATTTCAAAATTTACTCCTGCTGCTTTGAGCCGTTTAATCAGTTCCAATGAAGTTTCATCATGAAAGTAATAAATCAGGCTTTCAGTAATACTCTTTCCAATTTCCCCAACCTCTGATAAATCTTCCATTGTAGCCTGTGAAAGCCTGTCGATATTTTCAAAACTCATAGCCAGTTTTTTTGCCACTGTTTCTCCTACATATCTTATTCCTAAAGCAAATAAACCTCTATGAAATGGTACATTTACAGATTCTTTAATGGAGGTGATTATGTTAGATGCCGATTTTTCTCCCAGTCGCTCAAGAGGTTCTAGCTGTTCTTTTCTTAACTCATAAAGATCCGCGATATTATTAACCAGCCCTTTTTCGAACAACAAATCAACAGTTTCTTCACCCAGGCCTTCAATATTCATTGCCTTCCGGGAAATAAAATGAAGAATTTTTCCTTTTATTTGCGGGGGACAACCATATTGATTCCTGCAATAATGTTTGGCTTCTCCCTCTTCTCTTTGAAGAATAGAATCACATTCAGGACAATTGATTACGTAGCTGAGTGGGATAGCATCAAAAGGCCGTTTTTCTTTATTTACACCAACAATCTTTGGTATTATATCACCTCCCTTTTCAACATAAACAGTATCATTTATCCGTATATCAAATAATTCAATCTGATCTGCATTATGTAATGAAGCTCTTTTTACTACTGTACCTGCAATATGAACTGGTTCAAGATTTGCGACTGGTGTAATTGCTCCTGTTCTTCCTACCTGATATTCAATCGATAATAGTTTTGTCTCAGCCTGCTCAGCTTTAAATTTATATGAAATTGCCCATCGTGGTGTTTTTGCAGTATAGCCTAATTGTTTTTGATGCCTGTGAGAATTTATTTTAATAACAATTCCATCAATATCATATGGAAGATTTTTCCTTTCTTTTTCCCAAAATTCAATATAATTAAATACCTCTTCAATATTTCTACATATTTGTATATGATCAGGAACTTTAAAACCCCATCTTTTTGCCAATAAAAGGTCATTATAATGATTCTCGGTAACAAAAGGGTCAGAAATTAGATGGTACAAAAAACAATCAAGTTTTCTTTTTGCTACAATTGAAGAATTTTGCATTTTCAGTGTTCCGGCTGCAGCATTTCTAGGATTGGCAAATGCTGATTCACCTGATTCAGCCCTGGAACGATTAAGTTCTGAAAAAACAGAATGCGATAGAAATATTTCACCCCTGATTTCAAATTCCGCAGGAAATCCCTGATCCGGCAACTCTAAAGGAATACTTTTAATTGTTTTTACATTTGATGTTACATCATCACCTTCTGTGCCATCTCCTCGAGTAAGAGCATGTTTTAGCCTCCCGTTGGAATATGTTAAGCCAATGGCGGTTCCGTCAAATTTCAGTTCGCAAACATACTCAAATTCATCTCCAATAGTTTTTATTGTTCTTTTATTAAAATCAGAGAGATCTTCTCTGGAATAAGTATTTCCTAACGATAACATTGGATTTTTATGGGGAATCTGCCTGAATTCAATATTACTGTCATTACCTACCCTTTGAGATGGAGAATGCGGATCATAAAAATCGGAATGTATATTTTCAAGTTCAATAAGTTCCTTCATCAGATTATCATACTCGAAATCACTAATTATTGGTTTTGATAATACATAATACATATGATTATGCTTATTCAGTTCCTTCCGAAGTATGTCTATCCTTTGTTTAACTGCCTCTTTATCCATTTGTTAATTCTGATTGTTGGCAATAACCAACGCTTATTTAAAATTAATGAAAGATAATTGAATTTGAAATATTCTTCCATAAATAATCTTATATTTTTATATGAAAAAATAAAATATTAAGATAATTCCAAATATTAAGTATTTTTGCCTGATGTTTTATAAATTATAAATCAGGAATTATCAAAATATCAGTATGATCAGAAAAACTCTTAATATAATATTCCTTTTCCTAATAATTACAAATGTTGAGTGTTCTTATGCACAGATAAGTCAGGGAGGGAAACCATACAGCTTTAATAATACACTGAAAAGCAATATGGTAATCCAGGAAATTCCTGGTCTTGACCAGCAGGAATTGCAAAGAATTGAGGATACTGAAAATAACAGGAAATTAAAACCTTATCGTTTTGCAGCTGAAATACCGGTTAATATTAATTCAAAAAATTCAGGTATTTGGGAAATTCTTCCTGATGGAAGCCGCCTGTGGCGGCATGCGATTAAATCGGAAGGAGCACTTTCATTAAATGTAATATTTAGTAAGTATCGTTTACCTGAAGGAGGCAGGCTCTTTTTATATAATCCCGACAGATCAATGGTTCTGGGAGCCTTTACAGGAATTAATAATAAAGAATCCGGAATACTGGCTATCATTCCTGTAATAGGAGATGAACTAATCTTAGAATATATTGAGCCTGAAAATGCGGAATTTCAGGCCGAGCTGGAAATCAATCAACTTGGATATGATTATAAGGGATTTTACAGATTGATGGAAAAGTCAAGCCATTATGGAAGATCAGGAGAATGTAATATTGATGTTAATTGTCCTGAAGGTGAAAACTGGCAGGCTGAAAAAAGATCAGTTTGTAAAATAATTATTAATGGATACAAACTGGGTTCCGGAGCATTGGTTAATAATACCAGTGCCAATGGAGATCCATTGTTTCTCACTGCCAATCATGTTATTAGCACTTTAAGTGAAGCTTCATCCACTATATTTATTTTTAATTATGAAAGCCCTGAATGTGACGGACCTGATGGATCTGGGATGCAGAGTTTGTCTGGCAGCACCATACTGGCAACCACAAGAAAACTTGATTTTTGTTTATTAAGGCTTAGTAGTGTACCTCCGGAGGAATATTTGCCTTATTATGCCGGATGGGATAATAGCGGAACATATCCTAAAAAAGGTATATGTATTCATCATCCCAGAGGTGATGTAAAAAAAATATCTTTTGATGACGATCAGGTTATAACCGGTAATTACGGTTCGAATTTTGATTATAATTCACATTGGAGAATACTTGAATGGGACAGAGGTACTACTGAAGGAGGATCATCAGGATCGCCTCTTTTTAATGAATATCATGAGATAGTAGGCTGCCTTACAGGTGGAGATGCTTCCTGTACATATAATAAGGACGATTTTTTTTGGAAATTATCCAGATCATGGGATGATTATTCCGATCCGGCTCAACAACTTAAAGTCTGGCTAGATCCTGAAAATACCGGAGAAACAAAAGTGAGCGGATTAGATCCCTACAGTGTTGTTAACATTTTTGCCGATTTTTCATGGTCCCCACTTGAAGTTGAAGTAAATCGTGAATTAGTTTTTACAGAGCTTTCTTTTGGCTCCCCTAATGAATGGAGATGGGAATTTCCTGATGGACAACCATCATTTTCTGATCAAAAAGAACCTGAGAAAGTAATGTTTACCACTGCAGGCATAAAAGATGTAAGGCTGATTATTAAAAAAGAATCTGAAACAGATACAATCATAAAAAAGATCAGAGTAAAGAATACAGTGGGTTTTGTTTCAGATTTTACCAGAATTGTTAGTGGCGGTAAGGTGAATTTTACAGATGTTTCATCAGGAGAACCTTCAGGCTGGGAATGGAATTTCGAAAATGGAGATCCTGAAATCTCATACAAGGAACATCCTACAGTTAGATATTCAGATCCGGGTACAAACAGAGTTACTTTAAAAGTGACATATAATGATGATTCAATATCAAAATCCGTAGATAATTATGTCGAGGTTTTAAATGAAAGAATAATATTAAACTGTAATTTTTTAAGTAATATTGGCAGTAATGAACATACAGGTGTTGATTCTATAAAAGTATTATCAGGATACATCCCGGGGATAAATTCTGATAATAATATGGCTTATGCTGAACGATTTGTCAATTCTTCCGGGAAACAAAAAGAAATAAACAGATTATTTGTCACAGTTGCTAAATCAGCATTTGGTTCCCCTTCATCATTTATTCGTTTTAAAGTTTGGGGTAAGGAGTTTAATATACTTGGTGCAAGAGATTATAATCTTAATACTTTAAATGCGGGTTCGGAACTTGTAATAGATTTTCCTCTTCCGGTTAAAATTGATAGTGTATTCTATGTTGGTTTTGAGCTCAATTATATGACTTTTTATGATGCTTTTGCAGTTCCTATGGCACTTAATCGATCTGATACTGATGAAAACACATTATTTGTTCAGGATGAAGAGGGTAAATGGGACCCTATAACTGAATCTTATTATATAAACAGTTCAATGGCAATTAAACCTGAATTATGCACCACAGACATTACTTTTGAAGATAATATCAGGATTTATCCTAATCCGACAAATGGATCACTAACAATTGATTTTGGCGAAATTATATTCAATAATTTTGATTTTGAAATATTAGATATGCAGGGAAAGCAAATTGAGTTTGTGGAGAATTTTGATTATGGTAAAGTAAATGTTGATATTTCATCTGCAAATAGCGGGCTATACATTGTCAAAATTAAAGTTGATGATTTTATTGTTATGAAAAAAATTATTAAGGTTAAATAGCATTTTCCATAAAATGATTTAAAAGGCCTTCAAGTTGCTCAATATCAAATTTTTTCGCAATTATTGTTTTATTTGCATCCAGAATGTAAATGGTAGGATTTGCCCAGGCATCATAAATATCTCTGAAATGTGTTTTATTTAAGTTGTCACTTACATGTGTCCAGTTTAAATTTTGTTCTTTTATATATTCTTTCCAGGAATCAATATTTTCCATAGTATAAACTGCAAAAATTCTTACTTCCTTATCTGAATATTTAGGATAGATTTCCTTTAACCTCTCAATTGTTTTCTTACAATGTCCACATTCGTGATCCCAAAATAATAGAATTGTATATTTTGATTTAAAATCGTGCAGAGAAATAGTCTCTCCCTCTGGGCTTTCCATAATCAGGTTTGGAGCTGTTCTTCCAATCAGGTTTGGTTTAATCATTTTTACTCGTTCCTTAATAATATTAAGGTCTGAATCACTTATCCAATCTGCAATTCCCGATAAATAATATAATTCCGCCACAGCAACATATATAGCGTCTGTTCCCATTATTTTAGGACTGGAATATCTGTTAATAATATTCTGCACAATAAATTTGAAAACTTCAAAATTTCCTTTTTTTGCTTTTTCAATAATTGTTAAGGCAGCAGGAAGTATTGAATCAGCAGATTGTACAAGAATTTTTGTAAAATATCGTTCAAGTTTATCATTTAGAATGGATGTTCGTATTAACTTTGGATCAGACAGATCCACATTGTCAAAAAAATGATTAACAAAATAATTATAGCGAAAATACTGATCAATTGCTTGTCCATTAGCATCAACAGGGGCCGGGGGGACTTTTATTTCTTTTAGGGCACTTAGAAATGTGGCGACAAAACTACCTCTGTTGGTTTCAATTATATTATCCCAGAAAAAATTAACTGCATCATTTAATTTATTTAGCTCCAGATTAATTTTATCCTTTTCAGATTGTGAAATGTTTGGTTTGTTACGGTCATTTCTCAAAGCAGCCTGTTTTTGACGGCTGGTTTTTAAATATTTCTGAAATTTGAAAAATTCATCATTTTCTTTGGATCCTGTGACTTTCATATTTTCAACAAGATTCTCAATTCCTGTCTGAAATTTAATCTCTTGATCATCACTAATCAGAAAGTCGAAAAAATCTTTATTTGGAAGATAAACTAAATACATACCACCCTCAAGCTTTTCTTCACCGGTGAATAATGCATAAGAATTTTCGTCAGTTCTTACTGTATCCAGCACATACACCTTGCTGGCATAATGATAAGCGAGATAAAGTTCTTCATTTTTAAGGTCATTTATTGTTACTTCAATTTTATAGCCTTGCGAAAAAACATTGATCACAGGCACTAAGAATATAACAAAAAGAGTTATTGATATGTATTTTTTCATCTTTATTATTAAAAGTACAAATATATTGATTAAAAAAATTATTTTTGATTTTAAAGAAAATATTTGATTTACCGGAAAAACAGTTTTATGTTATCCATTCTGATACCTCTTCATAATTACGATATAAATGCCCTTACAAAAAGTTTGATATTACAGGCAGAAAAGACCGGTATAGATTATGAAATAATTATTGTAGACGATTTTTCAGATATGAGTTATGATGCAGTAAACAAACTGGTAATATCAAATAAAAAAGTTAAATTCTATAAAAATTCAAATAATATTGGCAGATCACAAACAAGAAATAAACTTGCTGATATGGCAGTATATAATAATCTTTTGTTTATTGATTGTGATGCTGAAATTTGTTCAGAAAATTATTTAAAAAACTATATAAATCATTTTAAAAACTATAAAGTGATTTGTGGTGGAACAGATTATCAACACAATGCTCCGGATATGAATTATTTGTTAAGGTGGAAATATGGTGTAAATCGTGAAAAAATCTCTTCCATAAAAAGAAATATTTTTCCTTCCGGATCTTTCTCAGGTTTTAATTTTATGATTAAAAAAGATGTGTTTCAGAATATTGGTTTTGATGAATCAATATATAAATATGGCCATGAGGATACTCTGCTTGGAATTGAACTGGCTAAAAATAATATTGAAATAAAACATATTGATAATACTTTAATACACAAAGGACTGGAGGAAAATTCAGTTTTTCTTGAGAAAAGTATTATTGCTGTGGATAATCTTTTTTATTTATACAAAAATCATCCATTGAGTAATGAACTGGCAAAAAACATTAAAATACTAGGATGGTATAAAATAATAAATAGATGTGGACTATCTGTCCTGTTGAAACCATTATATGGAATTTTTGGAAAACTAATTAAGAAAAACCTCTTAAGCAATAATCCAAATCTGTTTTTATTTGACTTTTACAGATTGTTGAATATCTGTTCTTTATGATAATTTATGCTAAGTAATTTAATCAAGCTGTTTTCCTCTATCTTCATAGAAGCCTATGTTCTGAAATCATTTATTATCTTTGTAACTTATTGAAATAAGACAATAAATGGATATTGAAAGCATAATACAAGAGGCAGTTAATGAAGTAGTTAAAAAATTATATGAAACAAAACCTGATATTAATCTGGTCCAGGTACAGAAAACAAGAAAAGATTTTTCAGGTGATTTCACTATCGTGGTTTTTCCTTTTCTGCGATTTTCTAAAAAGTCGCCTGAAATTACAGCAAATGAAATAGGGGAAGGACTAATTAACGAAATCGAAGAAATAACTTCATTCAATGTGATAAAAGGATTTTTAAATCTGGAAATTAACTATACATATTGGAATAATTTTATAAACTCAATATCTTCTAAGAATAATTTTGCTTTTATAAATCCTACTGCCGGATCTAAAGTTTATATGGTAGAATATTCTTCGCCAAATACCAACAAACCCTTACATCTGGGGCATATCAGAAATAATCTTTTAGGTTATTCTGTTTCAAGAATTATTGAGGCAAACGGAAATAATGTTATAAAGGTTAATCTGGTAAATGACAGGGGAATACATATTTGCAAAACAATGTTGGCTTGGCAAAAATGGAGTAATGGAGATACTCCGGAAAATACAGGTAAAAAAGGAGATAAGCTGGTTGGAGATCTTTATGTAAAATTTGAGCTGGAATACAAGAAACAAATCATCAGCCTTATTGAATCAGGAAAAAATAAAGAACAAGCCGAACAGCAAGCTCCACTTATTCTGGAAGCAAGAGAATTATTAAGAAAATGGGAAGCCAGAGATCCTGATACCATTGAACTATGGAAAAAAATGAATTCATGGGTTTACCAAGGATTTGATTCTACTTATAAAAAACTCGGTGTTGAATTTGATAAAGTATATTATGAATCAGATACTTACAGCCTAGGGAGAGATGTTGTAAATGAAGGAGTTAAAAACAATCATCTTATTCAAAAAGAAGATAATTCCATTTGGGCAGATTTGTCTGAAAATGGGCTTGACCAAAAATTATTACTTCGCTCTGATGGTACATCGGTATATATAACCCAGGATTTGGGAACAGCAATTCAGAGATATGAAGGCTATAATTTTGATAAACATATTTATGTTGTAGGAAATGAACAGGAATATCATTTTCAGGTATTATCACTGGTTTTGCAGAGGCTGGGATATAATTGGGGTAAGAATCTGTATCACCTCTCATATGGCATGGTGGAATTACCTGAAGGGAAAATGAAATCAAGAGAAGGAAAAGTTGTTGACGCAGATGATCTAATAGAGGAAATGATAAATACAGCAAAAGAAATGTCGGAGGAGCTTGGAAAACTGGAGAAATTTAGTGAAGAGGAAAAAAATGAGGTTAACCGCATAATTGCTTTAGGAGCTCTGAAATATTTTATTCTTAAGGTTGATCCCAGAAAAAACATGCTTTTTAATCCTGCTGAATCAATTGATTTTAATGGGAATACCGGGCCTTTTATTCAGTATACATGTGTGAGAATTAGTTCGATTTTAAAAAAGGCAAATGATAATAATATTAATATTCCTGATTCAATCAAGGAAGGTCTAATACCAAATAAGAAAGAGATCGACCTGATTAAAATGCTTTACGATTTTCCGAATGTTCTTAAGGAAGCAGGTGAAAATCAGAGTCCTGCTCTTATTGCTAATTATTCATATGAACTCGCAAAAGAATATAATCAATACTATCACGATAATTCAATATTAAAAGAAAAAGATAATAATATCAGAGATTTCAGAATTCTACTTTCAAATAATATCGGACGAACTATCAGGTCGGCAATATCCTTATTAGGTATAGAAGTTCCTGAAAGGATGTGATATTAATATTTTTTTATATTTGTAGAAACTCGATCTTGAAATTTTAAAAAGAAATATAGAATAAATAATGTTTGAAAATTTAAACGAAAGACTAGAAAGATCCTTTAAATTATTAAAGGGCCAGGGGCGGATAACAGAAATTAATGTTGCTGAAACACTTAAGGATATAAGGAGGGCATTACTTGATGCTGATGTAAATTATAAGATTGCTAAAAGTTTTACCGACGAAGTAAAATCTAAAGCTCTTGGTGCGGATGTGATGGCAGCAGTGAATCCAGGTCAGATGATGACCAAGATTGTCCATGATGAATTAGCACTGCTAATGGGCGGCCAAAAAACAGATATTAATATTAAGGGAAACCCGTGTGTTATACTTATTGCCGGCCTTCAGGGATCTGGTAAAACAACATTTTCTGTAAAACTTGCTAAACTTCTTAAAAGTAAGCATGGTAAGAACCCGGTTCTGATTGCCGGCGACGTATACAGGCCGGCTGCAATAGAGCAGTTAAAAGTTCTGGGTGAAAAGATAGAAGTTCCGGTTTACACCGAAGAAGGCAGTAAAGATCCTGTGAAAATTGCTAAAAACTCTTTAAAATTTGCCCGCCAGCAGGGCCACGACCTTGTTATTATTGATACAGCAGGCCGGTTGGCTGTTGATGAGGTGATGATGAAGGAGATTACTTCTGTTAAAAAAGCCGTTAGTCCGCATGAAATACTTTTCGTGGTTGATTCAATGACAGGGCAGGATGCAGTAAATACAGCAAAGGAATTTAATGATCAACTGGATTTTGATGGTGTTGTTCTTACAAAGCTGGATGGTGATACAAGAGGAGGAGCAGCTCTGTCAATACGGTCTGTTGTAAATAAACCTATTAAGTTTATCGGAACAGGTGAAGGAATTGATGCTCTTGATGTTTTCCATCCTGATCGTATGGCAGATAGAATTCTGGGTATGGGAGATATTGTTTCTCTTGTTGAAAAGGCCCAGGAACAGTTTGATGTTGATGAAGCAAGAAAACTTCATAAAAAAATAGCAAAAAACCAGTTCAACTTCAATGATTTTATTTCTCAGATCAAACAAATAAAAAAGATGGGAAATATAAAGGACCTGGCCGGAATGATTCCCGGTGTTGGAAAAGCATTAAAAAATGTTGATATGGATGATGATGCTTTTAATGGAATTGAAGCAATAATCTCATCTATGACAAAGGAAGAAAGAGAGGAACCTTCAATTTTGAACGGATCAAGAAGAAAAAGAATAGCTTTGGGTTCAGGTTCAGATATTCAGGAAGTTAACCGTCTGATAAAACAATTTGAGGAGACTAGAAAAATGATGAGAATGGCATCTCAGGGAAAAAATATGGCAAGGATGATGTCTAATATGCCATTTGGTAAACGTTAAATATAAATAATAATATGCAATTAATTGATGGTAACAAAATCTCTGCTGAAATAAGAGAAGAGATAGCAAAGGAAGTAAAAATAATTATTGACAAAGGTGGTAAAAAACCTCACCTAGCCGCGATCCTTGTTGGAAACGACGGAGCAAGTGAAACATATGTTGCATGGAAAGTTAAGGATTGTGCCCAGGTTGGTTTTGAATCCACTCTTATTCGTTTACCTGAAGAAACTTCAGAAGAAGAACTTATACAAAAGATTAAAGAAATAAATTCTGACGAAAATATTGATGGTTTAATTGTCCAGCTTCCAATACCTAAACATATTTCCGAGCGTAAAATTATTGAAACTATTGACCCTGAAAAAGATGTTGATGGTTTCCATCCTATAAATACCGGTAAACTGGCATTAGGAATACCTGCATTTGTTTCTGCTACACCTGCCGGAATAATGGAACTTTTCAGAAGACTTAATATTGAAACCCAGGGAAAAAACTGCGCTGTAATAGGAAGAAGCAATATTGTTGGAACACCAATGGCTTTGTTGATGTCGAGAAAAACTAATCCCGGAAATTCTACCGTAAGTATTTGTCACTCAAGAACAAAAGATATAGCATCATTTACAAAAGAAGCAGATATTATTATTGCTGCACTTGGAATGCCGGAATTTCTTACAGCCGATATGGTAAAAGAAGGAGCGGTGGTTATAGATGTTGGAATAACAAGAGTTAAGTCGGATATTACAAAATCGGGTTGGAAGCTTATCGGGGATGTTAAATTTGATGAAGTATCTCCAAAATGTAGTTGGATTACTCCTGTTCCTGGAGGTGTCGGGCCTATGACAAGAGTAGCATTACTTAAAAATACACTTCTTGCCGCTAGTAAAAGATAAAGAAACACCATAACTAAAATCCAGATAAACCATGAGAAAACATTTATCCTTTAGCTTAATTTTAATCTTAGTAATATTAATAATCAATTTTTCATGTTCTAGCAATTCGAGAGAAAAATCGTTCGGGAAAATTGCCGATAACGGAATGGTCGTATCAGCACATCCTGAAGCCAGTAAAGTTGGATTAGAGATATTAAAAAAAGGTGGAAATGCGGCAGATGCTGCTTGTGCTGTTGAATTTGCATTAGCTGTTTGTTACCCGGCTGCCGGTAATATAGGAGGAGGAGGATTTATGGTTTTCCGGTTTAATGATGGTAAAACCGATGCTATTGATTTCAGGGAAAAGGCCCCGGGCCTCGGACATAGGAATATGTACCTTGATGAAGATGGTAATGTGCTTAAGGGAAAAAGCACAAAAACTCATTTTGCCTCCGGAGTTCCCGGAACAGTTGATGGAACAATTATGGCTCATAAAAAATATGGTAAGCTTAGATTTGAGGAAATCATTCAGCCTTCAATAGATATGGCCAGAAATGGTTTCCCTGTGACAAGTTCCCAGGCGAGAAGCTTTAACGGATATAAGAAAACCTTTCTTGCAAGAAATTCAGCTCCTGTAGCTTTTGTTAAAGAAAATGAAGAATGGAGGGAAGATGATCTGTTAATTCAGGAAGATCTGGCAAAAACTCTGGAACTAATTAGAGATAATGGTAGAGATGGATTTTATAAAGGTATTACGGCCAACAAGATAGTAGAAGAAATGAGTAGGGGAGAAGGTCTCATCAGTTTAGAGGACCTGGAGAATTATAAATCTATATGGAGATCACCTGTAATAGGCCAGTATAAAGACTATAAAGTTATTTCTATGCCTCCTTCATCCAGCGGTGGAATTGCACTTCTGCAACTGCTTAAAATGGTAGAACCATATCCGCTTAAGGAATGGGGATGGAACAGTACTAAAACAGTTCATGTAATGACAGAGGCTGAAAGAAGAGTTTATGCTGATAGAGCAAAACATCTTGGTGATAGCGATTTTTATCCTGTTCCGCTGGAAGACTTGATTGACGATAACTACCTTAAAAACCGGATGAAGAATTTTGATGAGAATAAAGCAAGTTTGAGCTCTGACATCAGTCATGGTGATTTACCGATCAAAGAAAGTGAAGAAACAACACATTTCTCTGTTGTTGATAAATGGAGAAATTCAGTTTCATGCACAACAACCCTAAATAGTGGTTATGGATCAGCTATTGTAGTTGCAGGAGCGGGATTTATTTTGAATAATGAAATGGATGATTTTAGTATTAAACCGGGTTTTCCAAATATATACGGACTTGTTGGAGGTGAGGCAAATTCCATTGAAGCAAATAAACGTATGCTCAGCTGCATGACACCAACCATACTTGAAAAAAACAATGAATTATTTATGGTTGTGGGTACTCCCGGTGGTTCAACTATAATTACATCCGTTTTCCAGACAATATTAAACGTTTTGGAACACGATATGACCATGCAGGAAGCTGTTTCTGCAGGACGTTTCCATCATCAGTGGCTTCCTGAAGTTATTTCTATTGAAGAAAATGCTATTGATAGCCTGTTTTTGATTGATCTTAAAGCAATGGGACATAAATTCAGGAAACGAGGTGCTATAGGACGTGTTGATGCTATTCTGGTACTGCCTGATGGTAAGCTGGAAGGTGGAGCCGATCATCGTGGTGATGACTTTGCTGCAGGCTACTAATATCATTATGTTTATCTAACATTTCTTGTACCATTGTACTTTTAGTAATTTGACTTGAAAAACATGAGAATAATATTTATTTGTTTTGTTTTTGTTTTTTGTACAGCAAAGGAAGGAAAAACACAAAAGCCTGATAATGTAGATTTTAAAAGGAATGGAGTATATACTGAATTATATTCAATCAGACATGATTTTAGCGAAGGATATTTTTCCATTAATTATGAACGCATTATTGGTAAGAAGAAAAGGACAATTTTAAGAGCAGGCATTTATCCCGATTTTGAAACTACGGTTTCCTTTCCAATTACATTATCATGGATCAGCTCACCATTAAAAAATCATCATTTTGAATATGGAGTAGGAGCGGTTTATCGAGTTGAATTATATGATGGTAATGTGTATAAAGATTTACCTGCCTTAATTATTCCTCTTATGTACAGGTATCAAAACAGAAAAGCATTGTTCTTCAGAGCCGGAGTGAATTTGTTTGTCAGTTGGCCAACTTTACCCTCACCCTCGTTTAGTGTTGGATATAAATTTTAGTAACTGTTAAATTAATTTATTTACCAGACATTATCACAATAACTCACGCAATTTGTAATTTTAAAGACATTTTAGTTAATTTATTAATAATATGTTTCTTTATAAAGAAAAAATATTATCAGTATTTGCATTTATCTGGATAGTTCTATTCAGTTCATCGTATTTACCTCCTAATGTAGACCAGCAGACATTTGATGGAATGATCTTTAATTCATATCAGTCTGAATCACCTCCTATGGGGTGGAACAGTTGGAACTGGTTTGGGAAAAAGGAAGTCAATGAGCAAATCGTTAGGGAAATTATTGATGCCTTTGTTAATGAAGGTTTAAAGGAAGCCGGATACGAATATATCGTGATTGATGGAGGATGGCGAGACAACAAGCTGGGACTCAATCATGAACTTCTTCCACATCCTGTTAAATTTCCTAATGGTATCAAGCCTTTGGCTGACTATGCTCACTCAAAAGGATTGAAGCTGGGGCTTCACACCGTGCCTGGTAGTCGAGATTGCGGAGGCGACCGGGTTGGTGCTTATGGATTTGAAGAAGTACATATTCAACAATTTATCGATTGGGGAATTGACTTTGTCAAATTAGATAAATGTCTGATAGATGGGGGATGGAATGAAGAACTTGTCAGGGAGGTCTATTTCAAATGGCACCGTTTATTAAAGGAAACAAGAAGGGATATTGTGTTCAGTATTAGTGCATATGAGTACCGCGAATGGTATCCTGAAATTGCGGATATGGCACGCACAACTTATGACATAAGCTGCAAGAAATACAGGGGAGCAAATTTTGATGATACTAAACAAGGATTCATGTCACTGGCTGATCAAAATAATGAATATGCCGACTTTGCCGGAAATGGTTACTGGAACGATCCTGATATCCTGGTGATAGGAGAGCAGGGATTAAATGAGGAGGAACAAAAAGTGCATTTTGCCCTCTGGTGTTTGATGTCTGCACCGTTGATGCTGGGCAATGACCCGCGAAACATGCTTCCTCTTGAAATGGAATTGGCTCTGAATAAAGACTGTATCAACATTAATCAGGATCCCACAGAACAGGGAAAACGGTTGATCAAGAATGGTGATAAAGAAATATGGATCAAACATTTACAGGATGGATCTATAGCAGTTTTATTACTTAACCGGAGCAAAACAAAAAACCAGAATATTACTCTCTCTTTGGAAGATATTGGCATTTTCGGCAAGGTAAATATTAAAAACATTTATACAGGTAAAAAATGGGACAATATAAATGACTCTTTTACACGTGAAACAGGGCCACATGAAGGATGGTTTTTAAAAATAGTTAATAATGCAGATTGACGACATAAAACAAAAAATTCTTGACGAAATTTCAAAAACTGAAATTCTAATAAAAGAATATAAGGAATTAACTAAACCGATAGCGCCTGATGATGCTATTCGAGCTGTTGCTTCTGCTAATGGAGCTAATGCTATTTCTATTTTTGTTCCTTGTCACCGTATTATTGGGAGTAAGGGAGAGTTAACAGGTTATGCCGGTGGACTTAATACAAAAAGAAGATTATTGCAATTAGAAAAAAATATGCTGGAACCAATGCAATTGAAATTATTTAAATATATGGATTTTGAATCGGGAATTACATTTTAATAATTTTTTTTGGCATGTTGCCAAACTCTCACCATTGAAATATCATGCAATCTTATTAAACAAGTCCTTTAATCTAATATCTCTTAAACTTCAAATGTTTTGTGTATTGCCCTTTGACCAGGCTATCTAACTCAATTAATCTAAGTGTATAATTAGAAAATACCTGCTGGTTTGTACTTGCACACAGACCCATCCCATTAATAATATTCGAATAAAGTTTTCCTGATTGATCTATTGATACACTACTAAATGTCTGCAAATAATCATAAAGGTTTTGATCTGCGCAATAATAAATAAGATCAATACTTTTGAATCTTCGAGTAGTAACATCCGGATCACTCTTGATCCTGCCAGCAATCCTGGGATAAAAATTTTCTGGAGTCAAAAAAGCCTTGTAAGATTTTATAAGGTCTGAACCATATTTATGACCCATATCTGGAGTAGTGGTCCAGATTATCCATTCAATATACTTTTCTTGTTCAATACCATATTTGTATTCTAAATAATGAAATCCAATTTTTATTTCACAATAAAATGCCTCAGTCGCCCACCCTAAATAATATGGATCTCCACTGTAAAGATTGATATTCTTTTTACCAGGGATATCATCTGGTTGATATTTCCCGAACCATATAGGAGAAATTTCAGAATAGGCAATGGTATTTATTTCAGGAATATCAATTACTAATCTCAGATTATTATAGCCCAAGAATATATTTTCTGTCAGATGAGAACGCTATAGCAATGTAACAGATATTATCCATCTTTCACCTTATTTCTTAAAAAGATATTCAATTAATTACTTTGTTTAAGAGATAATTGCAATAATCATGCTATCCCCATCAAATCTGGCAGTTAGCTATTAAATCAAAAAAATATTTCACATTCTACACAATAAAAAACTAATAGATTAGTTTTAAAACTAAAGTATTAGTTATATATTTGACAAAAAAAATAAAGTATGAAGGAATTAACAAAAGCAGAAGAACAAATAATGCGAATTCTCTGGAATCTTGATAAAGCATTTGTAAAAGACATTATTGTGCATTTTGATAACCCAAAGCCTGCATATAATACAGTATCAACAATAATCAGGATACTAGAGAAAAAAGGATTTGTGGCTCATAATGCATACGGAAAGACCCATGAATATTATCCTATTGTTAACAGAGACGACTATAGAAAACTATTTCTGGGAAGTTTCATAAATAAATATTTCTCAAATTCATTTACTCAGATGGTTTCATTTTTTGCAAAAGAAAATGAAATGGGTGTTGATGAAATAAATGAAATTATGAAAATTGTTAAAAATGATATTAATCAAACAAAATCAGATAAATAATGGAAAGTTTATTTATATATTTATTTAAGTCACTAGTATCCATAATATTGCTATATGCAGCATTTGTGATATTATTAAGAAGAGAAACCTTTTTTCGTATAAGCAGGTTTTATCTTATTGGGGCTATTATTTTTTCCTTAGTTATTCCTTTAGTGAATTTTAATTTTATATTAAGTGGATTTCAATCTACATATTATCAGTTAATTAATCCGGTTTCATCGTTTATTCAAAGTGATAATGGATATCCAACTTATCTGATAATACTCGTAATTTATTTAACAGGTGCTTCTTTGTTTTTAATAAAATTTATGATTCAGCTGTTTCAATTGGCTTCATTAATAAGGAAATATGGAATAACCAGGGAAGAAGGCCTGAAAATAGTATTTACTGATAGAAGTTTTACCTCATTTTCTTTCTTTAATATAATCTTTATTAATAAGGAAAGGATTGATAATGCTCAAATTGATAAAGTACTGGCTCACGAAATAATTCATGTTAAACAGAAACATTCAGTTGATCTGATCATTCTGGAGATATTAACCATTGTTCAATGGTTTAATCCCCTTATATGGTTATACCGTTCATCACTTAAAGGAGTTCACGAATATCTTGCTGATGAAGGTGTCGTTTTACAAGGATATAACAGAAGTAATTACCAGGATTTATTATTGTCACAGGCAATGGGAATCAGGGTAAATGAATTCACCCATAGTTTTAACCAATCTTTAATTAAAAAACGTATTATTATGATGACAAAATTAAGATCAAAAACAAGCGCCAAATATAAGGTTCTTGCAATTGTACCGGTATTAGCAATTATTTTAATGGCATTTTCCGGATCTAAATCAATAACTTTTAGTAATTCTGATGTATCAGATGAAAGTTATTCTACTGAAATGAAAACTGGTAATTCTTACGAGGATGGAATAAACCAGGATATTCAGAATCCACAAAAACAAAAGAAGAAAAAACTTTCAAAAAAAGAACTTGAAAAGAAAAAAATGATGGAAGCTGATAAGAAAAAGATACAGATGAAAAAAGAGATGGAGTATAAAAAAATGTCGGAAGCCGATAAAAAGAAAATGGAGAAGGAGAAGATAATGTTTGAGAAAATGTCAGATTCCGATAAGAAACAGTATATGAAGGAGATGCAAAAGAAGAAGATGCAGAAAGAAATGGAATTTAAAAAAATGTCGGAAGCTGACAAGAAGAAGTTGATGCAGAAAGAAATGGAACTTAAGAAGAAACAAAAAATAAAAGAAGTTGCAATAAAGACAAAGAAGAAATAATAATAATATGAATTTCATAATATATTTATTGATATAAATATTTATCAGCTTCTAGGTTAATAAATTAAAACAAGAGTTTTTCCAGGCTCTTGTTTTTTTTTTATAAAATTGGATTCTTATAATATTTTTTATTTCCTTTAACGGGTCATTGAATTCTTTTTGTTATATATTTGATTAATTATGCGGAAGATTTTAAGCATCATTATTCTGAAAATTCTAGGCTGGTCGTGGGATAAAAAGAAGCCTACAGATGAGAAATATATTATTACTGTGGCTCCTCATACTTCGAAGATTGATTTTATTTTTGGATCATTGTTCGGCAGGGCTGTTGGGCTTCGTACAAATGTGTTAATAAAAAAGGAAATGTTTAAATTTCCATTAGGTATTATATTAAGGGCTTTTGGTGGAATACCGGTTGACAGAACTAAAAATATTGGTCTAGCTGATCAAATGATTAAAGAATTCAATAAAAGAAAAAGTATCATTCTTGTTATTACCCCTGAAGGTACAAGAAAGAAATCCAAACGCTGGAAAAAAGGTTTTTACCACATTGCAGAAAAAACAAAAGTATATATACACCTGGCATATATCGATTTTAAAGAAAAACATATGGGTTTTGGCCCATCATTTTTCCCATCAGGGAATTATGATGAAGATATGAAAATCCTTATAGATTTTTATAAAGATAAAACCGGAAAACATCCTGAAAGATTTGTATTACACGGATAATTATTTTATTCTCTTAAATGGAAGTAAAGAATATATTTAGCGTCAGTGTTGTGCAGACTAACCTGAATTGGGAAAATATTGAGCTTAACCTGCTTAAGTTTGATAGTTTACTTGAGAAAATCAATAATAAAACAGATATTGTTATTCTGCCTGAAATGTTTACTACAGGTTTTTCAATGAATGCTGAAAAATTTGCAGAAGAAGAAAATGGCAGAACTCTAAATTGGCTTATGGAAAAAGCCGGAAATCTTAATGCTTTAATAATTGGATCAATCATTATTCGTGAAAATTCGGGCTATTTCAATCGTTTGTATACAGTTTTTCCTGATGGCAGCTATAAAACCTACGATAAAAAACATTTGTTCAGAATAGAAGGAGAAGCAGATGTATACACGCCTGGAAATAAACGACTTATTATTAACTATAAAGGCTGGAAAATCAGTCCATTTATATGTTATGACCTGAGATTTCCAGTATGGAGCAGAAATAAAAATAATTACGACCTGTATATTAATGTAGCTAACTGGCCCGGAAGCAGACGTGATATATGGATAAATTTATTAAAAGCAAGAGCAATTGAAAACCAGGTTTATGCAATTGGGGTTAACAGGATAGGGGAGGATTCTAATGATACTGGCCACACCGGAGATTCAATGATTATTGATCCAAAAGGAAAGACTTTAGCACAAGCAGAGAAAAATAAAGAAGAAATTATAAACACAGAAATATCCCTCTCAGAATTGAATGATTTTCGAAAAAAATTTCCTGTTGGTCTTGATGCAGATAATTTTGAAATAATTAATTAGTTTAGAGTTCAAAGTTCAAAGTTCAAAGTTCAAAATTCAAAAGTCAATACCGCATACCCCATACCCCAGAACCCATACCGCATACCCCAGAACCCAGACCGCATATCCCATACCCCAGACCTCATACCCCAGACCTCATACCGCAGACCTCATACCGCAGACCCCATACCCCATACCCCAGACTATCCCTGGTAGGCATCAAACAGTATCTCAACCGGATGTTTTGCATCCCTGCCTGTTCCATCTTTAATGTGATGACGACAACTGGTTCCCGGAGCGGAAATAATTATTTCATCTGCACATTTTCTTATTTCAGGAAACAGAACAAGTTCACCTACTTTCATGGAAAAATCATAATGCTCCTTTTCATAACCAAAGGCCCCTGCCATACCACAACAGCCTGATGGTATTTCTTCAACAATATAATTTTCCGGAAAAGAAAGAATATATTTAGTAGGATAGGTTGATGCTATAGCTTTTTGCTGACAATGACCGTGGAATTTTATTTTCTGACTTTCTTTTGAAAATGAGTCTTTTTGTATTCTTCCTTCTTCCATTTCTTTCATAAGAAACTCATCTATCAAAAATGTATTTTTTGCAATATTCATTGAATCTTTAACTAATAGTTTATCAACTAGTTCAGGATATTCGTCCCTGAATGTTAATATTGCTGAAGGTTCTATACCGATAAGAGGAGTTTTAGAATTTACAATTTCTCTTAAAAGACCAATATTCCTGTTTGCAATTTTTTTTGCTTTTTTTATCAGTCCTTTTGAAATAAATGTGCGACCGCTATTAATATGTTTTGGAATAATAATTTCATAGCCCAAGCCGGATAACAAGGTTAATGCCTTAATACCCAATTCAGTATCATTATAGTTTGTGAACTCATCGTTAAAAAACAGAATTTTTCCAATCGATTTTTCTTTTGTTCTTATTCTGAGTAAATTTTTTACTGCCCAATTTTTTAAACTTTTTTCCGATAATAATGGGAGACTTCTACTGGTAGAGAACCCAAAAACAGACATAAAAATACCGGATATTCGCTTATTTCTGATAATATAATTTGTTATGCCGGGTGAAATTGCTCCTAAAGCATAAATACGGCTTATATAAGCTATTAATCTTGTACGTATGGGTATGCCCCTGCTATTATAATAATGCTGTAAAAATTCGGCTTTAAGCTTTGCCATATCAATACTTGAAGGGCATTCTGATTTACAGGCCTTACAGGAAAGACATAAATCCATTATTTCATATAAATCTTTATCATTGAATGGATTTTTCTTTTTCGAATGTGTAAGTATTTCTCTCAAAACATTGGCACGAGCACGAGTACTTTTATTTTCGTCTCTGCTTGCCATATAACTTGGGCACATTGTTCCTCCTATTAGCTCGCTTTTGCGGCAATCGCCTGATCCGTTGCATTTTTCAACAGCGCGCATTATTCCCATCGTTGAGGAGAAATCAAAATAACCAGGTATTTCACGGGTTATTTGATTTTTCGAATACCTTAGATTCGAATCAACAGGAGGGGCATTTACGATTTTCCCGGGATTAAATATATTTAGCGGATCCCAGAATTTTTTAATTTCTTTAATCAATTCATAGTTCTTATTACCAATAATTATTGGAATAAGGTTGGCACGTAATCTCCCGTCACCATGCTCTCCGCTCATAGATCCTTTATATGATTTTACAAGTCTGGCTGTTTCAATGGCGATTTCACGAAATTTTCTTACATCATCTTCCTTTTTCAGATCCAGAATTGGTCTGAGATGTATTTCACCTGCACCTACATGAGCGTAATAAACACCTTTAGAACCATATTTTTTAAATATTTTCCTGATATCATTAATATAATCAGGTAGAAGATTAACCTTGATGGCAGTATCTTCAATTATAGCTACTGATTTTTTGTCGCCCGGAATATTTGCCAGTACACCAAGGCCTGCCTTTCTCAGTTCCCATACTTTTGAAATATCTTCCTTTTCTACTATTGGGAAATGATATCCAAATCCTGTTTCACGCATTTCTTTTATCAGGGCAGTGGTGAAAACATCAATTTCTTTTTTTGTGGTTCCTGAAAATTCTATCATCAGTATAGCTGCAGGATCTCCTTTAAGAAAAAAACGATTTTTTTGTTGATCCAGATTCAACCTGGTACATTCCAGAATCACATCATCCATCAATTCTATTGCCCCGGGTTTATATTTCAAGGCAATTAAATTTGCTCTGAGCGCTTCATCAATAGTTTTAAAATGAGCACATAAAAGAACTTTTTCTTTAGGTGGTAAAACGACAAGATTAAGCTTAATTTCCGTAATAAACATCAAAGTACCTTCTGAACCTGCAATAAGTTTTGATAAATTGATCTTTTGGCCATTATTAGAAAATGGGTCTGTATTAATCAGAACATCAATAGCATATCCATTATTTCTCCTTGGAATGGCTGGATCAGGAAACTCTTTCAGTATCTCTTCCTGAACATCTTTTTGTTTTAATTTGCTGAATAGATTTTTGTATAAACTTCCTTCAAAACTATCAGACCTGCATTTTTTGTTAAACTCCTGGCTTGTCAGTTCATTGAATTCAACCATTGACCCATCACTCAGGAAACCTTTTACAGATAATAAATGATCGCGTGTACTGCCATATATCAGTGAATGTATTCCACAGGCATTATTTCCAACCATGCCCCCAATCATACAACGGTTTGCAGTTGATGTTTCAGGTCCGAAAAAGAGGTCATACTTTTTCAATGTCTGATTTAATTCATCTAAAACCACTCCAGGTTGTACTCTTACCCAGGCTTCTTCTTTATTTATTTTCAGAATTTTTGTAAAATATTTAGATATATCAACAACAATACCCTTTCCAACTACTTGCCCTGCCAAAGATGTCCCTGCAGTTCTCGGTATTAAAGAAGTATTGTTATTCCTGGCAAAATGTATGAGTTTTAATATATCATTTTCATTTTCAGGCCTTGCAATGGCAATAGGTTTTTCTTTATATACGGAGGCATCGGTTGAATATATTATTTTCTGAATATTATCCGTATATAATTCACCATCAAGCATTTTCGATAGGTCAATTAATTTGTTAGATAATTCAGAATCTTGCATAATCTATAAGATATAGAGAAAGTAAAAATATTAAATAATTTCAACTAAAAAGAAAAGGCAGTCCAAATGAACTGCCTTTTCAATAATAAGTCTTTTATTTTAGAACATTTTCATACCGTCCAAAATATTCATTACTTCTTTAACATGATTTGCAGATGTCGTAAGCATTGCCTTTTCCTCTTCATTAAGATCGATTTCATATATTTTTTCAATTCCGCTTCGTCCTAACAGACAAGGAACACCAAGGAAATTGTCTTTAATACCGAATTCGCCTTTTAGAAGAGCACAAACTGGATAAATCTTTTTCTGGTCTCTAATTATTGATTCTGCCATTAAGGCTACAGCATATCCTGGTGCATACCAGGCAGAAGTTCCCATAAGCTTGACTAATTCGCCGCCTCCCTTTCTGGTTCTTTCTACAATCTGATCCAGTCGTTCTTTTGGGATTAGATCGGCAACAGGAGTTCCTGCAACAGAAGTATACCTAACTAAAGGCACCATAGTGTCACCATGCCCACCAAGTAATAAGGCATCAATTGAATTAGGAGAAACCTTTAACTCATCTGCAATAAATGCTGTAAATCGTCCAACATCAAGTATGCCGGCCATTCCAAAAACCCTCTCTGATGGTAATCCGGTTGCCTGAAGAGCTGTGTATGTCATTACATCAAGAGGATTAGTAACAACAATAAAAATTGCATCAGGTGAATATTTATAAGCCTTTTCTGCAACATCTTTAACAATTTCAGCATTGATTTTAATCAGGTCGTCTCTCGACATTCCGGGTTTTCTGGGAAAGCCTGATGTAATAACCACAATAGATGAATCTTTTGTTTTTTCATAATCATTCGTAACACCAACAACTTTAGTGTTAAAATTTAATATGGACGAACATTGCCAGAGGTCGAGAGCCTTACCTTCTGCCATTCCTTCCACAACATCAACAATAACAACCTCATTTGCGAGGTCCATTTGTGCAATTCCATTGGCAACTGTTGCACCAACATTACCAGCACCAATTACAGTAATTCTTTTATCCATAATATATAGTTTAATAATTTATAAAATTAGATGAATCCCAATTGTTTATATCATAATACTGAAAGACCATAAAAGTAATAAAAACTTTAAAAAAATAGTAATTATTTTGATTATTTAGATTTAGTTTATTGTATTATTATATTTGCTATGAAGATTGACTGAAAATTTGCTGAATCAAATGGTAAAACCAGAAAACATTTTAACAAAAATTGGTCGCCAGTCGAAAATTATTATTCCTTTGATACTGGCTATTTTTATTTGTTTTTTTGTTGATCTTGATCCTGAGAATGAGAATATTACCTACACATTTGCTATAGCATTATTAATGGCATCGTGGTGGATTACCGAAGCAATTCCTCTTGCAATAACATCTTTAATACCTGTTGCTCTATTTCCATTATTGGGAGTTATGAATGGCAAGCTTGTTTCGTCTGCCTATTTTAACCATGTGATTTTTCTTTTTATTGGAGGTTTTATTGTTGCACTTGCAATGGAGAAGTGGAACCTGCATAAAAGAATTGCTCTAAAACTACTTATTATTGTTGGTATACGTCCGGGTAGTATTTTACTTGGATTCATGCTGGCATCATCAATTTTATCAATGTGGATATCAAATACTGCAACTGCAATGATGATGGTTCCGATAGTTTTATCTGTAATCAAAAAACTTGAAGAAGAAATTGGAAGGGAAGATCTGAAAAAGTTTACAATCGCATTATTACTTGGAGTAGCATACGGTGCCTCAATAGGAGGGATAGCTACTCTGGTTGGTACTCCACCAAATCTATCTTTTGTAAGAATTTATGCAATAATGTTTCCTGAAGCAGCAGAAATAAGTTTTGGAGCTTGGTTTTTATTTGCTTTTCCCATTAGTTTTGTTCTGTTTATTATTGTCTGGATTTATTTATATGTTTTTTATAAACCCAGGAAGAACTTAAGCTTAAAAATTAATAAAAATATTTTTGCCAGCGAGTATAAATTGCTGGGTCCAATGAGTTTAGAAGAAAAGATTGTTTTAACCGATTTTATTCTCCTTGCATTTTTATGGTTGAGCAGATCAGGATTTTCAGTTGGCAATTTCAATATACCCGGCTGGTCAGATCTTTTTGCCCATCCGGAATATATAAATGATGGCACTGTGGCAATATTCATGAGTTTATTATTGTTCCTATTACCCTCAAAAAAACCAAAACAAAGAATAATGGATTGGAAGACCACCGTAAAAATTCCATGGAATATTGTTTTGCTTTTTGGAGGTGGCTTTGCATTAGCAACTGCATTTAAGGAATCAGGTCTTTCTTTATGGATTGGAGAGCAATTAATTTGGGTAGAATCATTTCATCCTATTTTAATAGTTCTAGCTATTTCTTTAGTAGTCACCTTTTTAACAGAGCTTACTTCAAATACTGCTACAATTGAAATGTTACTTCCGGTTTTAGCCGGAATTGCTATATCTCTTGATATGAATCCACTTATTTTAATGCTTCCTGCAACCTTATCAGCCTCCCTTGCATTTATGTTGCCGGTTGCCACCCCGCCAAATGCAATAATATTTGGGACTAATCGTATAAAAATGAAGGAAATGGCTAAAGCAGGTGTTTTATTAAATCTTATAGGTGCTGTGGTTGTATGCCTGGCAACATATTTTCTTGGACAATGGATTTTTGGTTTTGATATTATGAATCTATAACTTCTTACATTTCAAAATATTGATATAAATGAATATGATAAAAATCATCATAATTTATTAAATAGTTGTCATGGATTTTTCTATATTTGTAGTCTATTAAAAATAATCATAATCACCTGAATTACAATGGATTTACTAAATAAAATAAGAGAAAACGCCAAAACACTGGGTAAAAAAATTGTTTTGCCTGAATCATTTGAAGAAAGAACCCTAAAAGCGGCCGATTTTTTATTAAAAGAAAAAATATGCGAAATCATCCTGATAGGTGATCGTGAAAAGATTTTAGCAAGAGCTAAAGAATTAAAACTGGATAATATTTATTCTGCCATTTTTGTTGACCCTGAAAATAATCCTAAAATAGAGGAATATGCAACTCTCATGGTTGGCTTAAGGAAAAAACAAGGCCTTACTATGGATGAAGCGTATAAATTGCTTAAAGATCCTTTATATCTTGCAACAATTATTATTAAGAATGGTGATGCAGATGGTGAAGTTGCAGGTGCATCTAATGCTACAACAGATGTATTAAGGCCAGCTTTTCAATACGTGAAAACTATGCCTGGCATAAGTGTAGTATCCGGTGCTTTTCTTATGTTTTTTAAGAATAAAAGTTTTGGCGATAATGGTTTGCTGATATTTGCAGATTGTGCCGTTCATCCAAACCCTACAGAAAATGAACTTGCAGAAATAGCAGTTGCAACTGCCAGGACAGCAAAAACTATTGCCGGTATTGAGCCCAGAGTTGCTTTATTAAGTTTCTCTACTAAAGGAAGTGCAAAACACGAAATGGTTGATAAAGTGAGAAATGCAACTGAAATTGCAAAAAAAATGGCTCCGGAAATTAGTATTGATGGAGAATTTCAAGCGGATACAGCTATCGTTGAGTCTATTGGAAAAAAGAAAGCTCCGGAGAGTGAAATAGCCGGAAAGGCAAATGTGTTAATTTTCCCAAGCCTTGAAACAGGAAATATAACATATAAATTGGTACAACGATTGGCAGATGCAGAAGCAGTCGGGCCAATTCTTCAGGGCATGGCAGCGCCCATAAATGATTTATCCAGAGGTTGCTCAGTTAGTGATATTATCAATCTCGTAGCAATAACAGTAAATCAGGCTGCTGGCATTTAATATCAGTTTTTTTTTAACTAAATGATTAACAAATATATATATTAACTATGTCAGAAGTAATAATAGAAGCTGTAGAAAACTACGGCCTTAGTCAAAAGAAAAAGCCTAAAGCACTTTTTTCAAAAGTTGGAATTGTAGGATGTGGTACGGTGGGACAAAATATTGCTCGTATGATCAGTAGGAGCGGTATGGAAGTTATCTTTATTGAATTATCCGATGAGAAAATTCAACATGCCATTGATGAAATTGAAATGACGCTTGATGGAATGATTGATCATTGGGGTATGACAAATACAGAAAAGCGAATCATCATGTCGAGAATTCATGGAAGCATAGATTATAAAAAACTTAAAGGATGCGATATTGTAATTGATGCTATCAAGTCAAAAACCAGAGAAATGATGGTTGAGGAAAGAAAAGTAATTTTCAGAAATATTGAAAAACATGTTGATCCTGAAACAATTATTGCTACTAATTCAACAACCACAGTAATTACAGAATTATCATCCGAGCTAAAGCATAACGACCGTTGTGTGAGTTTGCATTTTTCAACTACCACACCCGATGCAAATATTATTGAAGTTGTTAAAGGCTTATTTACAAGTAAAGAAACTTATGAACGAGTAAAAAAATTCACAAAATTACTCCAGAAAGTAGCAATTCCTGTTGAGGAATCGCCCGGACTAATCAGTGTGAGACTTTATTCTGCTTTAGTAAATGAAGCCTGTGAAGTATTGATGGAAGGTGTTGGTACTAAAGAAGATATTGACAGAACAATAAAAAACAGCTTTGGTTTACGTCTTGGTCCCTTTGAAATGGCAGATAAAATTGGTATTGATAAGCTTGTACGTTGGCTGGATAATCTATACAGGGAATTTGGGAACATGAAATATAAAGCCTCACCTATATTGAAAAAACTACTACGGTCAAACAACCTTGGCAGAAGAACAGGAATGGGATTTTATAAGTATGATGAAAAAGGAAAAAAAATCGGAGGTAATGATTTGATGAAAAATATATGCTAAGAATAAGCTATAAATATCAAAAACAAGAAAAATTATTAGTGATATATAGTTAGTTAAAAAAGAAAAAAATGAAAATATTAGTATTGAACTGTGGAAGTTCATCAATAAAATATCAGCTTTTTGAAATGATTAACCGAAGTGTTATTGCCAAAGGTACTGTTGATAAAGTAGGACTTAAAGGATCCCTTATTAAACATGAGAAACAATCAGGACAAAAAGTGAGATTTGAAGGAGAAATACTTGATCATAAAACAGGTATAGAATATATTTTTGGAATATTAATCAGTAAAAAACATGGTTGTATTAAGAATCTGGAAGAGATTAATGCTGTGGGACACAGGGTTGTTCATGGTGGTGAAAAATTTCATGAATCAACTATGATTACAGATGAGGTAGTAGATGTTATGACTGACCTGATTGATCTGGCACCTTTGCATAATCCAGCTAATCTGAAAGGAATTGATGCAATAACCACCTTGATTCCTAATGTGCCTCAGGTGGGAGTTTTCGACACATCATTTCATCAAACAATGCCTCCTCACTCATATATGTACGGAATTCCATATTCATTATATAAAAAATATGGAATCAGAAGATATGGTTTTCATGGATCAAGCCATCGCTATGTGAGCAATAGAGCCTGCGAGATACTTAAGGTTAAAAAGGAAGATAAAAAGATAATAACATGTCATCTTGGTAATGGCGCTTCAATAGCTGCCATTGAAAATGGAAAGTCGGTTGATACTTCAATGGGATTTACACCAACTGAAGGCTTGATAATGGGTACACGTTCTGGTGATCTTGATCCTGGCATTCTGACATATATTATGGATAAAGAGGAAATAGGTATTGCAGCATCAAATACTCTGGTCAATAAGCATAGTGGTATGCTTGGTATCACCGGTATCTCTTCAGATATGAGAGAGATTGAGATTGAAGCCTGGGAAAATGGAAATGAAAGAGCCAAACTTGGACTGGATATGTATTTCTACAGAATTAAGAAATATATAGGTTCGTATGCTGCCGCAATGGGTGGTGTGGATATTCTTATTTTCACCGGTGGAATTGGCGAAAATGGATCGGAAACAAGGGAAATAATCTGTCAAAATATGGAGTTTCTGGGGCTTAGGTTTGATAAAAAGAAAAATGACAAAGTCAAATCTAAAGAACTTATTATTAGTGCAGAAGATTCAGATGTTACCGTAATGATAGTTCCAACAAATGAAGAACTTGTTATTGCCCTTGATACAGAAAAAATTATTAATTCTAAGAAGTAATTTACTATAAGATATTTTATTAATGTAATAATACATATATGCTGAAAAAATTATCTGATCTTAACAATTTGCTTGATAAAAGCAGTGAACCGAAAAAACTAGTTCTTGCAGCTGCAGAAGAACTTGAAGGACTTGAGGCATTAAGCAGGGCACAATCGCAGGGTATCATTGAAGTAATTCTTGTAGGAGATAAAGAACAGATTGATAATATTATAAATAAAAACAATATCAATTTAACAATTAGTAAAATAATTGATGAAAAAGACCCCGCTGAAAGTGCAAGAATTGCAGTAAAACTTGTTCATGACAAAAAAGCCGACATACTTATGAAAGGAAATGTTGGCACATCAGATTTGCTCAAGGCAGTGCTTGATAAAAAAATAGGACTTAGGAAGGGTGAATTATTATCACATTTTGCTCTGTTTGAGATTAAAGGATATCATAAACTTTTGGCTCTGACTGATGTAGCTATAAATATTGCCCCCAACTTTCACCATAAAATTGCGATCATAAATAATTCTATTGATTTTCTTCATAAACTGGGAATAAAAACTCCCAAGATAGCAGCTATTGGTGCAGTTGAAATGGTTAACGAGAATATGCAGGCCACTCTTGACGCCGCATTATTGGCTATTATGGCCCAAAGGAAACAATTCAAAAATTGTATTATTGACGGGCCACTTGCATTTGATAATGCAATAAGTAAAGAAAGCGCTATTCATAAAAAAATCGATAGTAAAGTTGCCGGTGATGCCGATTTGCTTTTTTTACCTGATATTGAAGTAGGAAATGTTCTGTATAAATCATTAGTGTTTTTTGCTAAAGCTCAGATGGCCTGTGTAATTTTGGGTGCCAGTGCTCCTATAATATTAACATCAAGATCCGACAGTATGCAAGCTAAACTTTATAGTATTTTATTAGCTGCAGTAACAGCCTGACAAAATGCAAGAATGCAATCAGGGAACAAATAGATATTAATAATGGAAAAAATAAGGATTCTTTCAATTAATCCGGGTTCAACTTCTACAAAAATAGCAGTATACGAAGATTCTAAAGCTATATTTATTAAGAATATACAGCATTCCACTAAAGAATTATCAGGTTTTAATAAAGCTACTGAACAATTTAAATTCAGAAAAGAAATCATTCTTAAAGAATTAAAGTTTGCTAATATTGAACTGGATAATATTAAGGCAGTTGTAGGAAGAGGAGGTGTGATAAAGCCAATTGAATCAGGAGTTTATGAAGTTAATGAGTTGTTAATACACGATCTGCTTAATTCCGAATATAGTCACCATGCATCTAATTTGGGAGGATTGATTGCAAATGATATTGCTATTTCAATACCAAATGCACGAGCTTTTATTGCTGACCCTGTGGTGGTTGATGAGTTTGAACCAATGGCAAGGATTACAGGACACAAATATTTTGAAAGAAAATCTATCTTTCATGCTCTTAATCAAAAAGCTGTTGGCCGGACTTACGCCTCATCCATTATTAAAAAATATAAAGATTTAAACCTAATTATTGCTCATCTGGGCGGTGGCATTTCAATAGGTGCACATAAAAAAGGGAAAGTAATAGATGTGAATCAGGGACTTGATGGTGATGGCCCTTTCTCACCAGAAAGAAGTGGAACACTTCCGGTTGGAGATCTGGTAAAACTATGTTATTCAGGCAAATATACTCAGAAAGAGGTTTATAAGATGATAGTAGGAGAAGGAGGCATGGTCTCATATTTTGGTACAAATAATGCTGTTGAAATTGAAGTAAAGGCTATGAATGGTGATAAAGAAGCTGTTTTTATTTTTAATGCTATGGCGTATCAGATCGCTAAAACAATCGGGGAAATGTATACCGTGTTAAAGTGTGAAGCTGATGCAATATTAATAACCGGCGGCCTTGCACATAATAAGTTTTTGATTAACCAAATTATAGAAAGGGTATTTAAACTTGCTCCTGTTCACATATTTCCCGGTGAAGATGAAATGAAATCACTTGGAAATAATGGATTAATGGTTATAAAAGGAGAGATACAACCAAAAGTCTATAAATAGACTCCTCCATATTAATCAAAATCAGGTTAATAAAAATAGTCATTAAATTAATTAATCATCCCCGACTATTTCAACATTAATTGCATGAGGGCCCTTATCACCTTCAGCAAGTTCAAAACTTACTTTCTGGCCGTGAGAAAGACGTTTAAAACCCTCTTCCTTAATTCCACTGAAATGGACAAAATAATTTTCACCATCCTCAGTTTCGATAAATCCGTATCCTTTTCGTGAATCAAACCATTTGACTTTTCCGTTCATGATACTGATACTTAATTTATAAGAATGGTAATTTATGAAAAATTATAATAAAATAAAAATCAATATGAATCTGATATCAATATATTTATGAAAGAATTCATGCTTTAGAATTTATTTTCTGTAAAATTATTTATATTATTGATGTCTTATCATTTAAAAAATTATGTCAGGAAATTCATTTGGAAGAATATTTAGCTTAACCTCATTTGGTGAGTCTCATGGTGTAGCAATAGGTGGTATTATTGATGGATGTCCTGCTGGAATTATTATTGATTATGATTTTATACAGAGCGAGTTAGATCGCAGAAAACCCGGACAATCAAATATTACTAGCCAGAGAAAAGAAAATGATAGGATTGAATTGCTGTCAGGAATATTTGAGAAAAAAACCACCGGAGCACCTATAGCTTTTATTATTAAGAATAAAGATCATAAGCCAGCAGATTATGAAAAGCTGAAAGATTTTTACAGGCCCTCTCATGCTGATTATACATATGAAAAAAAATTTGAAATAAGAGATTACCGGGGCGGGGGAAGGGCATCAGCCCGTGAAACCATAGCACGTGTTGTTGCAGGCGCATTTGCTAAAATGGTTCTTAAAAAGATAAACATCGAAATAAAAGCCTATGTTTCTGCAATAGCCGATATTGTATTGGAGGTGCCTTATAACGAGCTGGATCTTAATAAAATTGAGTCGAATATTGTTAGATGTCCCGACCAGGATATTGCTGAAAAAATGATTAATAAAATTGAAAGAATTAAAGAAGAAGGTGACAGCCTTGGAGGAATAATAAATTGTGTAATTAGTAATACTCCGCCCGGATTAGGTAGTCCTGTGTTTGATAAATTACATGCTGAACTGGGAAAGGCCATGCTAAGTATTAATGCTGTAAAAGGCTTTGAAATTGGATCAGGCTTTTCAGGGACCAGCATGAAAGGTTCTCAACATAATGATAAATATATTATGCTTGATGGAAAAATTAGCACCTATTCGAACAATTCAGGAGGTATACAGGGAGGTATTTCCAACGGCCAGGATATTTTATTAAGGATTGCCTTTAAACCAACACCGACAATTTATATTGATCAGGAAACTATTGATAATGAAGGCAAAAAAATAATTTACAAAGCTGAGGGCCGGCATGATCCCTGTGTTGTGCCAAGAGCTGTCCCTATTGTTGAAGCAATGGCTGCTATAGTTATTCTGGATCAATATTTAATAAATAAAACCGTTCATCTTTAAAATCAGTTTATATAACATAAGATAGTTCATAGGATTATTATCATTTTTTTCTATTTTTAAAGCTTTTTATTTGAAACAAAATATTATTGCAACATGATTAAGAAAGTACCATTATATGTGAAGATTATTGTCGGCATGTTTCTCGGGCTGATTTTTGGAATAGTAGCTGTTGAACTTCACTGGGAATCGTTTACTACAAACTGGATTAAACCTTGGGGAACAATTTTTCTAAACCTTCTTAAACTGATTGCAGTTCCATTAATTTTTCTTTCTCTGGTAAAAGGAATATCAAGCCTGACCGATATGACAAAACTGTCGAGAATTGGCTTAAAAACAGTCTCATTGTACCTCGTTTCAACTCTATTGGCAGTTTTTGTTGGTCTGTTTTTTGTTAACACAATTAAACCCGGAAAAACTTTTCCTCCGGAGAAAAGCGCTTTTTATCAGGAAAAATTTTCAAAAAATATTGTTGAAAAAGAAGAAATTGCTGAGGAAATAAAGGAAAATTCACCACTTCAGTTTATTGTTGATATGGTACCTGAAAATATTTTTAAGGCTTCAGCTGATAATTCTAAAATGCTTCAAATAATATTTTTTGCAATTTTATTCAGTGTGGCCATAGTTATGTTACCTGGAAAACAAACACAGATTGTAAAAGATTTTTTCAGTGGATGTACGGATGTTATTTTAAAAATTATTGACATAATAATGAAGTTCGCACCATATGGAGTGTTTGCACTGCTTGCTGCACTGGTTGTGGACTTTGCAGGTGATATGGATCTTTTTGCAGCTCTTGGATTTTATGCAATAGTTGTAATTATCGGACTTATGACAATGATTTTTATTGTTTATCCACTATTTCTCAAAATATTTACCAATATCAAATACAAAGAATTCTATAAAGGAATTTTACCTGCTCAAATGGTGGCTTTTTCAACCAGTTCAAGTGCTGCTACATTACCTGTGACTATGAAACAGGTGAAAAATGAGTTGGGTGTTGCTGATGAGATAGCTGACTTTGTTTTGCCAATAGGTGTAACAATAAATATGGATGGTACTAGTTGTTATCAGGCAATTGCAGCCGTTTTTATTGCGCAGGTTTTTGGTATTGACCTTTCTATATCCCAACAACTGCTGATAGTTCTCACAGCGACCTTAGCCTCCATTGGAGCTCCGGGAATACCTGGAGGAAGTATCGTAATGCTTATTATCGTCCTGTCATCTGTTGGGCTTCCTATTGAAGGACTGGCACTTATTCTGGGGATCGATCGCCCATTGGATATGTTAAGAACTGTAGTAAATATTACAGGCGATTCAACTGTGTCGTGTATTGTGGCAAAATCTGAAGGTAAACTGAAAATACCGGTTAAACAGGCTGATTAAGATTTTTGCTAATAATACATTCTAAGTTTTAAACTTCTGATTAATATTTTCCAAACTTATTTTCAAATCAGGTAAGGGATGTTTTTACATTAATTGTCATATGTGTAATTGTTCTTTGTTTAATGATTGTTTGTGCATTGTTTGTTGAGAGAAGACCAAAAACTATATACATGAAACATTTTGATAACTTCTTATCTTCCTTCTTTTCAATTTGTTTTTCCAGGCTCCAGCCTGAGAAAAATATATTAAACACGGTTTTAATGGTTCAATTACCGGAGATTAATTGTCTGAAAGCATGTTTCTGATATTCAAGACGGGGTTAATAATTATATCACAAATTTAGAGAGTTCCAGACAAATAATCTCCGGTTTCCTTCCTCCCCCTTATTTATTTCCCTTAAGTTAAATAATGTTAAAAACAGGCATTTCAATCATTATTATTTTATAATTTAATCAACTTTGGTTTTAATTACTTTAATGAACAGTATGCATATTATTCTAAAAAAAACAATTTTCCTTGTTATTGTACTATCACTATTTTGTTTTCCTCTATCTTTTTCTCAGGAAACAAATGATATTACTGGCTTTGTTCTTGATGTAGAAACAAATGAGCCAATATCATACATTTCAGTATTTGTTGCTAATTCAACAAGAGGGACAATTACTAATGATAAAGGATTTTTTGATCTTGGCAAATTGCAGAATGGATCTTATGAGCTGGTATTTCAACATTTAGGATATGAGAAATATATAAGAAGAATTAATGTATATGAGGATAAGAGTGTAAATCTGATTATTAAGCTTATTCAGAAAAGCGTTGGGATAGATGAAATAATAAAAAAAGCAGATACTATTAACTGGAATGAAAATTTTAATAAATTCAGAGATGTTTTTCTTGGGGTAAAATCTAATATAAATGGTTGCAAAATACTGAATCCCAAAGACATATTCTTCTATTATAATGAAGAAAAGAAATTATTATCAGCTTTTGCGTCAAAACCAATAATGATAGAAAATAAATTTTTAGGTTATAAGATTCATTATTTTCTGGACAATTTTAAATATTATGTAGACGACATATATTATAACTATTCAGGTTCAATATTTTATGAGGAATTGAAACCTGAGAGTTTATTTAAAGCAATTAGCTGGAACAGGAGAAGAAAGAGATTTTATTATGGCTCATTATTACATTTTATCAGATCCCTGCATGATATGACTTATCTGGATGAAGGATTTTCAGTAAAAAATTATGAAGGGATACATTTCATTAATATTCCACAAAAAAAGCAAACAAATCTTTTTGAGGCAGATGCACGCTTTAAACAAATGCAGGATGCCCTGAATAGTAAAAAAGAACTGGAGAAGATAATGGACCTCCCGACAAATAGAGAGCTATTTTATAACAGTTTTGTTGTTGAACAACAGAACTCAGAACAAAAAAAATTAATATTCTCAGGGACTCTTTCTGTCAAATACAATAACTATATATCATATATATCATTGGATAATGATTTTGTAATGTTCGAAAAAAGTGGGTATATCGATAAACCAGTGAAATTGGTAACTCAGGGCGATTTTGCATTACTAAGAAATCTCACTTATATGCTACCTGACGATTATTATCCGAATGTAATAAGGGCAAAAAAGAAGTAAAAAGTTTTGTTTTACTTTTATTTTTCATTTGGCCTGTATATTTTTTCTGCCGCACCAACAACAAGCTTGTTCGGTAAAAGTTTTCTAAAAAACATGTAAATATTTTCCAGAAATCCGGGAATAAAAGTGTACTTACTTTTTTTAATAGCTTTTATGGCATACCTGGCAGCCTTTTGCGGATCCAGGTTAAAATGACTGTCCAAAGGAAACTTTTTACTTAAGCCTGAGTTAGTTAACATTTCTGTTGCAATACCGCCAGGGGCAAAAATACTTATATTAACATTATTATTCCTGTTTTCCATTATTAAAGCTTCTGTGAAAGCCTGAATTGCATGCTTTGAAGCTGAATAAACACTCTGATAGGGGATAGGAATTAATGCGGCACCGCTAGTGATATTTAGAATAGAACCACAATTTTTTTCTTTAAAGTACGACAGAAATTTCAAGCTTAGTATCATTGTTGCTGTAAAATTTACATCAACAATATTCTTAAAAGTACTAATTGATTTATCATCAGTTTTACCATAATAAGTAATACCGGCATTATTAATTAATCCATAAACATCAACATTACTAATGGCTTGTTCATAAAGAGAATAGAGGCTCTCATGATTCAATAGGTCAGTTTCAATAATAATTACTTTTGAATCGCATTGGCCTTCAATATTTTTTTTAAGTTCAGAAAGCTTATCTAATCTTCTTGCAGCAATAATAAGGTTGGCTTTTTCATTTATTGCCAACTCTTTTGCAATCTCCAGTCCAAGTCCGCCGGAAGCACCTGTTACAACAATCCATTTATTTTTAAAACAAAGTTTTGCCATACTTAATAAAAGAAAATTAATTTCAAGACTTAACAATATAATAAAAATTCTTTATTAATGTCTGTTTTATAGTTGCACCAGCCTTATAATTGCTGGTTGCAGTTAATTATTATTACACTCAAATTCCCATAAGTTGTTAAATGTTAAGGAGAAAGGCTATAAAATCATCAAGTTTATGTCAATGAGAATTGATTTAAGAAGTTTTTTCAGTAATAAGTATGAGATATTTGTTTGTTAGGAAGGGAAGGATGAAAAATTTTATATTCAGGATTTTTGATATTTCTCTGAACGAAAAAAAATCATAAAAAAAATTAATAGGAGAGAGTGAATTTTCCGGGAAAATAAACATGAAAAATCACGATTAACAATTGTAAACAATGCGTCACATTGACAGCTAGTTTACATTTGGAAATCACAATAATTGGATAATCCAGTTAAATAATGTATACATATTGCAATAATATTATCTAGTATTTACACCCATTAATATAATTAGTATAGATAACACAAACCCAGCATAATAACCTATATTATATGAATTATATATATAATATTTAGGTTACAAATGTAATATAATTCTAAATAACCATCAATATTCTGTAAATTATCGAACATAATATTCTAAAACCCTGTTATTTATAACAAATTCTTTAATAATTACTTTAGCTAGCTTGAAAATATATTATAATCATGATTATATTAACAATTAATAAGATATATTATAATACTTAAATTGTCCTGAGAATGTCTATTTATCAATTTTGAATTAATATATTTTAATTGAAAAATAAATTAGAAATTATAAATAATAAAATATTATATGATGTGACAAATGTAAACATGACAAATGTAAATAAGTTGACAATTGGAAACAATAATTAGTGTACATTTGTAATAAATTTTACAAGTATGAAAGAACGTTTATTAGAGCTGCTAAAAGCAGAAAAATTTACTCCATCTGCATTTGCGGATGAAATAGGAGTTCAAAGATCTAGTGTATCTCATATATTATCCGGGAGAAACAATCCCGGGTATGATTTTTTGCAAAAAACTTTAATAAGATTTAATAGAATTAATGCAGATTGGCTTATTACCGGTATGGGAAATATGTATAGTAATATCGTTAGTAATGAATTATTCAATGATATATCAGATAATGAAGAAGATAATAAGTTGTTAATTCACGAAAAAAGCGAGAACATACCTGAGAAAGTTGAAGAAAGACCTAAAGATGTGGGAAATATTAATATTGAATTAGAAATTGAAAAAATAATTATTTTTTATTCCGATAAGTCTTTTAAAGAATTTAAACCATCATAAAAAGTTATATATTACAGATAAACAGAGTATTATAAACGAATTATTGTTTCTATGTAATTAATAATGGCATTTTAATTATCTTTGCAACAAATATATTCTGTTTATGTATAAAAGAATTATTCGACCAATATTATTCCTTTTCAGTCCAGAGTCCATACATAAAATCATATTTAATATTTTAAAGTTTATTTCTGTAATTCCTTTAGCAACCGGAGTTTTGAGACTTGTTCTTGGATCTTCTAAGTATAACAAAGAAACTGAATTATTCGGTATTAAATTCCCCAATCAGCTTGGCCTGGCTGCAGGACTTGATAAAAACGCTACAGCATTTGATATATTATTTAATATGGGTTTTGGCTTTATAGAAATTGGTACAGTTACTCCTGAACCTCAGTTGGGTAATCCAAAGCCACGTTCTTTTCGTTTAAAGCGCGATAAAGCTCTGATAAATCGAATGGGGTTCAACAATAAAGGCCTGAAAGAAACTATTAAAAAACTAAGGAAAAGAAGATCCAGAGTGATAATTGGTGGAAATATTGGAAAAAACACTCTTACAACCAATGAAAATGCAGTTAATGACTATGTAAAGTGTTTTGACGAACTTTTCGATTATGTAGATTATTTTGTTGTAAATGTAAGTTGCCCTAATATAAAAGATCTTAGAAAACTTCAGGATAATGATTCCTTAAAAGAAATACTTGAACAAATACAGAAAAAAAATAATTCAAAAAACAAAAGAAAAGCTGTTCTTATAAAAATTAGTCCTGACCTGGATGAAAAAAGACTAAGTGAAGTAATTGAAATAGTCAGAAGTACAGGAATAGATGGAATTATTGCCACCAATACAACCACAGGAAGAGATAATCTTTCTTATACAGATGAAGAAATTAACGATTTCGGAAATGGTGGACTGAGTGGTAAGCCGTTAAAAAACAGAGCCATAGAGGTTGTTAAATTTTTACACAAAACCTCAAATGGTGAAATACCAATTATCGGAACAGGTGGTATAATGAATCCTGAAGATGCAAACGACATGATAGAAGCAGGCGCCAGCCTTGTTCAAATATATACAGGTTTTATTTATGAAGGACCTGGATTAATCCGGAAGATAAAGAAGAAAATAAACTCCAAATGAAAATTTATAGTTTTATTGAATTTCAATTTCATATTATATCAAATCAAATTTATTACAATTCACTACTTAAATTTAACAGTTCATCCTGTTGAATACCTCGTTTAACACATATTAATAAAAAAAACATAAATATTTTTTGGTAATACGAAAGTCTTCGTATATATTTGTTACGATAATCTTCGTAGTTAAATATTATACATATGAAAATAAAACCGACAGATTCAGAGCTTCAAGTTTTACAAATATTATGGAGGGATGGCCCGAGTACAGTGAGACACATTAATGATGTGCTTAATTTAGAAAAAAGAGTAGGGTATACCACTACATTAAAAATAATGCAGATAATGAATGAAAAATTTTTATTGAAGCGAGAAAAAAACGGAAGAAATCATGTGTACCTGGCAGCTGTAAAAAAAGAAGAAACACAAAAAATTCTTCTTGATCGTTTTCTGAATTCTACATTTTCAGGCTCCGCAGGAAAATTAGTAATGCAGGCACTTGGCAATCATAAATCATCAAAAGAAGAGCTGGAAAAAATCAAAGACTTAATAACTAAAATTGAAGGAGAAACAAAATGAATGTATTTAATAGTATAATTACGAATGAATTAACTAATGCATTAGCATTAACAATTATTCATTCTTTATGGCAGGGTATTCTTGTTGGATTATTATGCTGGCTAATACTTTCTTTTGTAAAAAAAGAAAATGCACAAACAAGATACTGGATTAACATTTCCGGAATGGTTTCAATACTTGTATTAGCAGTTTTTACCTTTAATTCGGTATACAATCCTGTAGTTTCAGCTTTGAATACTGGCGGTAATTCAGGAATTGACATGGTTCTCAAACAAAATGTTGTTGCATACCAAGCCAATACAGGATTTGGTAGCTCAGTATCATTTATGAATAATATCCTTCCATATGTCACTATTTTATGGTTGATGGGTTTTCTAATATTTTTTATCAGGTTTATAGGAGGGGTATTTTATAATAATAAAATTAAAAATGAAGGTCTGAGTACTGTTCCCGAGAATTGGTCTGCAAGACTTGTTACATTATCAAAAAAAATAAAAAATACAAGGGCGATCAAGTTATTGGAATCTTCAAGAATTATTGTGCCTACAGTAATAGGGCATATTAAGCCCATAATTCTTTTTCCTGTTGGTGCTCTGGCAGGATTACCTGTAAAACAGGTTGAGGCTATTCTGGCACATGAACTTGCCCACATTAAACGTAATGATTACATTATTAATATTATTCAATCTTTAATAGAAGTTTTATTCTTTTACCACCCAACAATATGGTGGCTTAATACAAAAGTAAATATGGAAAGAGAAAATTGTTGTGACGACCTGGCAATGAGAATTACAGGCGACAGACTGGTATATGCTAAAGCATTATCCAGTATAAATGAAGTATCAGAGGGCAATCTAAAGCTTGCCCCTGCATTTACAGGTAATAATGGAAAATTATTATCCAGAATACAAAGATTATATAACCGTTCTTATGAGAATGTTGGATCCAACAGGTTTTCAACTTTTGCAGGATTAATGTTAATGGTGGTTTTTGTAATAATTTTCAGCACTAGTGTGCAATCATCTATCGGGGTTGAAAAAAACTCTGTCAAAGAGAATGATTTAATTGAAAATAACAGCCAACCAAAGATTACCGCCAAGGTTAAGCCTCTGAGTATTTATAATAGTAATTTAACTAAATCTGATTTTACCGTTCAGGATACCATTAAAGGAAAAAGAACTATTCACCTTGATGATGTTGAAGTTGATGGAGTTGTTTATGATGTATACCTTGTTATGAAAGGGAAAGAGGTAATTGAACTAAAAATAGATGGTAAAACGATAGCCAAAGAAGACTATGATAAATATGAAAAGATCGTTAAAACCACTATTGAGACCATGGACAAAAGAATGCAGGAAGTTGAAGAGAAGATGAAAATGGTTGAAAAAGAAATGGAAGAGTTGCAGGAATCAATGTCAATAAAGCAGGAAGAAATTCAGGAAAAGGTTCAGGAAATGATGAAAGATATAGAAAAATCTAATATTCATACTGAAGCATTTGATAAGTTACAAAATAAAATGATGTTGCATCAACATGAACTTATGGATCAACTTAAACATTTTGAAAAAACTGACCTAATGCATATTGAAGAAGATATGTTAAAAGGAATAAAGGAAGGAAATAAGTTTATTCATATTGAAGAAGATATGTTAAACAGAATAAAAGAAGCTGGGCATTTAAATAATATTCGCGAATTGGCAGAAATGGATCATATTGAAGATATTTTGCATGAAAACATTGATCAACATCTTATGCAGAAATTAAAATCTGTTGATGAAATCAGATTCAGAGCCGACCGGGATATAAATAGAAATATGAGAGAATCACAAAGGGAATTGGAAGAAATGATTCTGAAATTTCAAAAGCAATTTGATCAGGGAAAACTTTCAGAAAAAGAATTGCAAAAGAATATGCAGAAGTATCTGAAATTATTCCAAAAGAAAAACTTTGAAAATCAGAGTCATGCCTTAATGAGAATTGATGAAATCAAAGATTTTCCAAAAATAGAGGCAAGGCGCCAGCTTGAAAGACAGTTACAAAAGGTTAAGGAATTAGATCACCTTCACGAGGGTGATTTAAGAAGACAGTTACAAAAGGTTAAGGAATTAGAGCACCTTCATGAGGGCGATTTAAGAAGACAGTTACAAAAGGTTCAGGAATTAGAGCACCTTCATGAGGGCGAATTAAGAAGGAATTTGATGAATCAGGAAAGATTATTTAGGGGAATTGACAGGGAGGTCAGATCAAAAGAAGCTATAGGCCAAAACCTGATCCAGGTTCTTGAAGTCACATTAATTCATGATGAAATAATTGATGATGAATTAGACTCATTTAAACTGACAAAGAGAAATCTATATGTCAATGGAAAAAAACAAAGTAAAAAGATGTATAAAAAATACAAGAATCTATATGAGAAAATCTCCGGGAAAGAATTAAAGAGCGAGTTTATTATAAAACTCGACAATTAGGTTTTAGGTTTTAATTAATTAAAAAAGGGACGCTTTTGGCGTCCCTTTTTTTTGTGGGGAAATGCAGGCGTACTAAGGAATTGCAAAATAAACTAACCAAAAATCAAGAAACATAACATAAACACACGCAACTCCCAATTTCCGCCCGCATTGTATTTTAAAGAACTTATCTAACCTTAATCTTAGATTCCGAAAAAGTAACCAGTATACAAATATATTACTTTTAGTGACCTGAGTCAAATAATTACTAATAATTGAATTTGTTTTGATTAATCTTCCTTTCCTGTTGTAAAACTATAAAAAAAATGCTTAATAAAAAACTTTATTTAATAGGTTTGTATATTATTGTTAATTAAGTATAAAACTTCTTATTTAAAATATGATAATTCTTTAACATATTTTAAGCTTTTTTATTTTTTTTTAAATTCAAGTACCAAAAAGTGTGATTATTTTTACATTAATTATTAATTATAAGTAATTATTTCATTTTGAAGAGAATATTATTAAAAACAAGTGTTTATTGTTCTATCTGCATAATCTTTATTGTAGTTTTTTTATCATGTAAAAATTCCGGAGGAATCGATAATAATATTGTAAATGGAGAAACAGGCAGGGTGGTTGACAGTATTATGCAGCTTAATCATGAAAATGGCTTCTCCGGATATGTATTTATTATAAAGGAAAATGAAATTATTTATTCCAAAGGTTTTGGATATTCCGACAAGGAATTATTAATAACAATTGATAAGAGTACTGTTTTTGATATTGGCTCATTAACCAAACAATTTACTGCTGCGGCAATTCTGAAACTCGAAATGGAAGGGAAATTATCAGTTAGCAATACATTATCTACATTCTTCTCCGATATTCCTGAAGATAAAAAGGATATTAATATTCACCAGCTCTTAACTCATACATCAGGTTTTCGTTGGGGGACAGGTGATGAATATGAAGTGTTAAATAAAGAAGCAATGCTTAAAAGGGCATTCAGCTCTGAACTGGAATCTGAATCAGGAAAAGAATTTAATTATTCACATATGGGATATAATATTCTTGGGGCAATTATTGAAGAAGCTTCTGGTATTAGTTATGAAGAATACCTTAATGAGAAACTATTTAAACCTGCCGGAATGAAAAATACCGGCTATATTATCCCCGTCTGGGATAATGAAAAAATATCTCATGGATATACACAAAATAAAGATTGGGGAAAACCAACAGATCACCCCTGGTCGGATAAGGGTCCGTACTGGAATTTTCACGCCAGTGGAGGAATATTATCTACTCCTGAAGATATGTTCAAATGGGATAAAGCTCTTAAAACAAACAAAATATTGTCGGAAGATGTAAAAGAAAGATTCTTCATGGCACATGTGTCAAGAGGTGATAGAAGATCTCCATACGGATATGGATGGTCGGTATTTTCCAGCAGAAGAAATACAACAGGAGTTGTCCACAATGGAGGTAATGGTAAGTTTTTTAACGAACTAATGCGGTATATTGACGACGAGGTAACAATTTATGTATGTTCTAATAATGCTCCAAGAGGAGTCTCAGATTTGTCAGATGAAATTGCAAATATTTTATTCACTGAAAATCATACGCCAAAAACAAGCATAATTAAGGTAATTACCAGCACGGAAGTTCCCGATAATATTAAAGGTGACAGAATAAGAAGATTTTTAAGTCTTAATGAGTCTAGTGATAAATCCATAATGAAAAAATTTATCAGTAATAATTGCTCAGAATACCTTATTGAAAAACATAGCATTGACAGTTTAACCAGTTTTATGAAATTTTATTATCGAAGAACAGGTACCACAGAAATCAAACGAATTGATATGATTGGTGAAAACAGATCTGATATATATTTGTATTCTACAAATAAAAATATGTGGTATAAACTAATTTTTTGGTATACACACGATGAGAATAAATTAGTTAATGCAATTAATTTTAACCGCACAGATCCAATCGAAGAGTAAATTTTCATCTCTTTAGGGCAATATCTTCAAATGTATTTATTATTTTCAGCACTGTTTATTATTTTGAAAATATATGGTTGAGAAGAATATTTTGATAGAAGGGAATTGGTACGATTTTGAGATAATTAAACTGATAAATTTACCTTCTGACGGAAAGAAGTATTATATCTTAAAAGATTTATATAATAAAAAATATTTATTACCTGAAGAATATTATACTAACTATGGTTTAAAGAAAGGAAATTCTATTTCTTGCCGCCTGGATAAAATAAACTGCACAGGCGAATATTTTCTTGAGCCTAAACATCCTGTATATAAGCGAGATGGTCTTTATGAATTTGTTATTGAAAAAATAATTCTTTCTAAGGACATTAATGGGGAGAATTTAAGTCATGTATTTGTTAAAGATAAGTTTTTTAATAAATCTGATTTTTATTGTTTTACCAGAGAATTGTCGGAAGAAGTTAACTCTGCAATAAAATGCAGAATAGAAAAGATTAGAAAAGGAAGTTTAATATTAAAATTACACGGGCAGGAAAATAATCTTTATAATTTTAAGCCGGGGAAAATATATAAATTAGAAATCACCAGCCAGAAAACAATTGGTGGGGATAACCAATTGTTTATTCTAACTGATGATAAAGGAAAAAATTATTCTCTTAACAGCAATTATTACAAGCATTACGATTTGAAAATAGGCCATACTATTAAATGTAGTGTCAGAATGTCTGAATCTTCAGGAGAATATGTTCTTGAGCCTGAGAATCCTCATTATTTGGTTGGTAGAAGATATTATTTTGAGCTTTTAAGAATAGAAAAGTCCGAAAATTATTTTGGAAAATCGAAAAAGCTAATTATTCTTAAAGATATTTTCGGACATGAGATAATAATTCCTGCTGGTGCAAAACAAATAAAATCAGATATTATTGGAAAGTTCCTCTTATGTGAGGTAATAGCTTTAAAAAAGGGAAAAATATTCCTTAAAAGTTTGGAGAAGATTTCTGATAAACCTGATTAAGTCTTTTTAAGCCTTAAATAATCCTTATATTTGTTTTCCAATATCTTTAGTATCTCATAATCGCTTGATCTTAATATAAATGCACGCGATATTTTACAAAATCGTATGAACTTATCAGCTTCTTCTTCATTCATATCTACAAAAGTATCTATCAGGATATAAAGCTTGTTTCTGACTTTATTGTTTAACTCATCCTGGAATTTTAATTCATTAACTCTTTTAAGGGCTTTATCCTTCTTACTTGGTATCTGAAAAGGAATGCTTATCCCTACTGTTGGAATGTCTGTTCTTATAATATTGGTTTTTGAATTTGGAATAATATTCTTTAGTTCATCAATTGATAACAGATTTAAGCTTTCAATATCAAAATCTGTATTATTAATTAGGGGGGAGGGCATATGTATGATCTTATGTTTGAATCTACTCCACCTTAAACCTATAACCTCCACTTCATCAATATTAATTATTTTTCTGGTCATTTTGATTACCGGAATTTTAATTTCATTAAATATGGAATCCGTAATGATATAGTATAAAGTATTAAATGACACTGATCCGATATTTAATGTATCCCAGATACTAACATCTATTTTGAATAAGCCGGAAGAGTCACTTATGCAACCTTTTTTGGTTCTCAGATTTTGAACATGAGCAAAAACAATCTTTTTTCCGGTATTAACTTCAACAAGTTTACCCGAAAAGGCAAGCTTTAATTCTTTTTCCTGGCCTGCTAATGACCATGGGATAAGAATTACAACACAAATTGTCAGAATAATATTTTTATAGTTTTTTATCAGTTTTAGTATTTTATAAATAACGGTAGCGGATTAATAATATTTTCTCAAATACATTACTGTGCAATGAAATTGTAAGTTATTGTTCCGGTTTGCCTGTTTAAAGCATAGGCATCCTGATTAAATGTGGTTCTTGAGGCTGCATCCTGTGCAGCAATAACAAGACATTGGTTTTTAATGGCATCGCCTGAAATTACCCTGGCATTTATTACATGACCTCTTTTGTTTACTTTTATTTCGACAGTAATTTTTCCACCTCCCTCACATTTATAAACCGGAATAGCAAGATAAGTAAGCTGTCTGTTTTCAAGATTGTAATATATATTTGTAGGACCCTTATATGTTTTTGAAGAATCAGTTTCATTTTGTTTCACCTCATCCTGTATTATACTAAGGTCAGCAAAATCAGAAAGTTCCGGGGGTTGAGTTAATGGATTTTCATCGATTACTTTTTGAACATTTTCTTCGGCTATTCGCTCTATTTCTTCCTCATTGTAATTATAATTATAAGAATAATCTATTATCTGGTCATTATCTATCTCATACTGATTGACAGCAATGTTTCTTCTATTTTCTTCATCCTTATTCTGTTTATCATTCTCTTCAATTGGAAAATCAATCTCTTCTGTGACAAATTCAAATAATAATCCAGTTTCAGGCACTTTTTGCATTATCCTTATCTGAATAAGTAAAAATATTAATACAAGAATCATATGAATTGCCATAGTTCCAAGAATACCTACTTTGTTTACAAGAAAGAATTTTTGAATCCTCTTCCAAATATATTCGGGCTTTGGAATTTGTATATTCAGTATGAAATGTTTTGCATTATAGAAGCCATTTCTATATAATTCAATCTTTCCTAAGGCTTTAAGGAATGGTCTTAATTTAATGCTTTTGGTGAACCTTAGTAAGTATCTGTAAATGTATTTAAAAGACTTGTTTAATAATTTAGTCAAAAGAATAAATGAGAAATTCTGAATATAATTGATTAGTATTTTATTTATTCTTTTAAACATTCCTGAAATACAAAATTATCGTTTGCCAAAAATAAAATTTTTTAAGTACATTCGGGAAGAAATATTAATAATTGTATGTTATGAAGAAATTAAAAATTTTACTTAGTGTTATTGTTATTACAGCATTTACATCTTTTTCTTTTGGACAGGATGAAAAACCAAAGCTTTATTATCCTGAAGCTGACGCAAAAGCTGATATTATGGAAGCAGTTAAATCAGCCAAAGAAGAAGGTAAAAATGTTTTTCTCCAAATAGGAGGAAACTGGTGTGGGTGGTGTATTAAATTTCATGGATTTTGCAAAGATGATGAAGAAATCTCAGATTTTATAAAAGAAAATTATGAAGTTGTAAAAGTTAATTATGGATCTGAGAATATGAACCTTGACATAATGGAAGATTTGGAATTTCCACAAAGGTTTGGATTTCCTGTATTTGTAATTCTTGACGGAGACGGGCACAGGTTACATACACAGAATTCAGCCTATCTGGAAGAGGGCAGTTCTTATAATAAAAAGAAAGTGCTTGAATTTTATAAACACTGGTCGCCAAAAGCATTAAATCCTGATAGTTATAAGAAATAATGATTGTTCTGTAAGTGCCAGGTGTTTATATGTAAATAGTTTATTTTTGACGATTAAATAATTCAACCCTGCAATATTATATCTTTTATGTAATTGCCAACATCTGTAGTAGAGTATGCTTTAGCCCGACTAATATCTTCTGTGACAATATTATTGTTTAAAGAATTTCTTACTGCTTCCCTGATTTGGTTTGCCTCAATATTTAAATCAAAGCTATATTCAAACATTAAAGCTGCAGAGAGTATTGTAGCAACAGGATTTGCAATATTTTTTCCTGTTGCCTGTGGATATGAGCCGTGAATTGGTTCATAAACAGATGTATGTAATCCTTTAGAGATTGATGGCAACAATCCAAGTGAACCAGTTATAACACTTGCTTCATCGGTAAGAATATCACCAAACATATTGTCTGTAACCACTACATCAAATCTGCGAGGGTTTTGAATAAGCTGCATGGCAGCATTATCAATAAATAAATAATCTACTTCATAACCAGGGTAATCTTTACTAAGTTCCTGTATTGTTTCTCTCCATAATTGAGATGTGGGCAATACATTTGCCTTATCAACAACAGTAAGTTTTTTTGATCTTTTTCTCGCAAAATCAAAAGCCAGTATTGCAATACGAATAATTTCTTCTTTGGAGTATATGTTTGTCTCAAAAGCTGTTTGTCCATCATCACTGCGCCCACGGGGTTCACCAAAATATATACCACCTGTAAGTTCCCGTATTACAACAAAATCAACTCCTTCAATTAATTCTTTTTTCAATGGTGATTTATCGATTAATGCCCGGAATGTTGTAACCGGTCGGATGTTTGCATACAAACAGAGTTCTTTTCTCATTTTTAATAATCCCTGTTCGGGTCTTACCCTGGCTCCCGGATCATTATCATATTTAGGATGGCCAATTGCTCCAAATAATATAGCGTCTGAGTTTTTACATAAATCCAGAGTAGCCTGAGGAAGAGGATTCCCTGTTTTATCAATTGCATCTGCGCCGATAATGCCATATTCAAAATTTAATTCATGGCCGAATTTTTCAGCTATTGCTTTACAAACTTTTACAGCTTCTTGAATAATTTCCGGGCCTATTCCGTCGCCGGGAAGTACAGCAATTGTTTTTTTCATTTGTTAGTTTTTTGTTCAAATTCTTCAATAATGTTTTTACAGCTTAACAGATAATCAACATCATCGTAACCGTTTAATAAACACTCCTTTTTATACTGATTAATTTCAAAAATTTCTTTTTTGTTAGTCCCTTTTATTTTCACGGATTGTTCTTTTAGGTCAATTTCAATTAATAATTCAGGATTTTCACATGTTTCATTAATAAGTGAGCTATGGAATTCTTTACTTAATTGAATTACCAGCAGTCCGTTATTTAAGGCATTATTTCGGAAAATATCGGCAAAGAAACTTGATATAACTACCTTAAAGCCAT
>JBHOTF010000001.1:0-110622 GCA_042584005.1 Bacteroidota bacterium | reverse complement strand
CGATATGTAAAATATATTCCAGATTGGCTCTGTTGACTGGAGTAAAGACATTTCAATATTCTCGATTTCAAATTCCTCCCTGAATTCTTTTCCACCCAAACCTTCAGCAATAACCATAGCGGAGTCGCTGTCAATCCAGGATTCTGTAATATGCTGATTACCTTCACCAACCATCCAGGGTATACTAACCGAATCGCGTTCTATGACCTGGCCATCATTGAACCAGAATTCATAGTCTTTTTGCTGACTCACTGATTTATAAATGTAATACCATTTATGAGAATCCCCCAGTGTATCACAATTCCATGAATTAACCAATATCAATTGAGCATCTGCTGTGGTTTCTTTAGCAACAGAGTCAACAGAAACCAGGGCTTCCTGAGCCGTTGTTTTAATAGGATTACAATCCGGAATCTCAGCTCCGTGATTTGTTATGCATGTGTTACCTTCCCAGGTATTTCCAACACATTTTTCATGGTGGTAGAGGTCTATACCGTTTCCACGAACCACATTGTTTGTAATTATATTTCCAGTCGAAAAGAAGCAATTATTATAGGGTTCCTCCTGACATCTACCATGCGCCTCAAACGCAATCCCTCTGTAGGCATTATTATTGACAAAATTGTCTTTAATAAACGAATTGATTATTCCACGAAATATTATACCGATGAAACCGTCATGAATATCATTTCCTTCAATAGTCAGTCCTGAAATATCACCAAGGTTCTCTGAATCAGCCGAAATGCCCACTTCATTTTCCGTAAACACATTGTTCTTAATTAATCCGTTAATACCGTTCTGAACCAGTATACCGGCAATAGTGACCCCGATAAACCGACTATTTATTACTGAACCATTGCTTGGGTCCTCTCCTCCACCAAAATTTACTCCTACACTACCCCCATAAAATTCAATATTGTCTACAGTGAAATCACAACCCAAACCCATTACGACAGCTTCCTTATGAGCAACCGGAAGAAATTCAAACTGACAATCCCGAATAATAACATCCTTACATTGATCCGCCACAATACCGTTTGTAAATATTTCAGGATCAGCAGCATCAAGGTTTCTAATTGTTAAATTCTCAATTGTTGAATTGTTAGACATTCCTATGATTATCCCATTGCCAAATCCTTCAATGGTACCATTCTTGATAGTTATTCCATCAACCTTATCTACGATTATACCTTCCATAAAACCTTTACTTAAGTCTCCTGAAATCGTATGCCCGCCCAAATCAAATGTAATGTTAGGAGCACCTATTTTGATGGCTTCACTCAAATCATCGATTCGAGCACATAATATGTCTTCAGTAAGAGTATAGTTTTCCATAATGATCTGACCACAAACCATGCAATCTGCGGTTACTCTTACCCTGTAATCATTTCCACTTGTATCTGGATTATCTGCATAAAAATCCCATACAACATGTTTGTTTGTACCTGCAAAAATACTATCACCTATTTCACCTGTAAGGTTTGTGCAGGGGAGGTCCCAGGTTATACCATCATCATCAGAAGCTTCAATAAAAACTTCGAGGGGTAGTCCCCCTGCAGAAGTAACATCGTAATAAATATCCACAATCAAGGAGCCATCCGTGCGTTGTTCAAACCACACATTACTAACTACCGGTGTCTGGGCGATAAGGGAAGAACAAATAATTATTAAAATCCCTGAAATAAAAGGTCTTTTGTATTGATTTCTTAACATTCGAATCAGATTAATATTTTCTATCTCTTTAACAGAAATGTACGTGAGATACTATCTTTATCATTTAATATAACGCATATGTAAAGTCCATCTGGTAAGAGTAGGTCATTATCGTTCCGACCGTCCCATGTTACTTTATATTTTCCAGTTTGTTTTTTCTCTGATATTAATTTTCTCACAGGTTGACCTAAGATATTGTAAATGGCAATAACCACTTCTGTTTGCCCAAGAATTTCATACTTTATAGTTGTGTATGAATGGAAAGGATTCGGATATGGGGGTTGTAGGATAAAATTATCGTGCATTGATTCTATTTCCCAATCAATTCCTGTTGCCGAAGCAGTAACGAAGCTCCAAACGGGAGAATAAATGCTCTCACCGGCCACATTAGATGCATTAACATGCCAATAGTAAGTTGTGTTATTATCAAGCCCTAGAACCAGAAAAGTAGTATCAGAAAGAATTGATTTGTTTATTACTGGTTCAATAAAATCGGATTCTTCAGATACCTGCAAGGAATAATAGGACACATGAATCTGAGATTGCCAATGTAAAATAATTGTATCTGAAAGATTTTCAGACAAATCTGTTGGGGCTAATAGTATTGGAGTTTCAGGTGGTATAGAAGTTAAATACCCAGATGGAGACACTGCCATATTGTTTTGCCCGAAACACAGGGTAGTTTTTAATATGTAAATAAGTAATATTATTGGATAGTATTTTTTCATAAATAAAACTTCTAATTGAAGGTTATATTTATGGATTAGGAAAGGTTGTCTCTTTTGAAAAAAGCAAATGCTTTTTAGACTGGTTAAGTATTATAAGTAAGAGATAATATAACATCCTGATCCTTTTTGCATAAAAATCGAAGTTAATTGTTATTTGCAATTTACAACATCTTAAAGAACTTATCAAAAATATGCGATCTGATGATGTTGGAAGAGTAATATTGAAGGTTCTGTTGCATTTGAAAAAAGAAATTAGATTTGCTTTCTAAAATTTTGCAAAGTTATGTTTAAAGGTCACTGTTTTCCAAAAACTATTATTCTTCAAGCTGTATATTTCAAGTTAGGTTTTTCATTAAGTTATCGTGATATAGAAGAAATCCTTTGAATAAGAGGAGTAAGCGTTTTTCGTTTAAGCCTGGAAGACGCAAGATTGGATTTTAAAGTACAAAGATTAACTTTGATATGATTACACGGTCTATTAACTTTTAACTAATAAGATTCCGGACTTTGCTGACGACAAACATTAGATATATTGAAGATCCTTACCGGGCAAAGGGCAAAACGATTAATTTAAGAGCAAGATTAATAATTGGACTTCTATTGATTTGTTTATTTATAAATCCGGATCTTAAAGCAGATGATCCCTATAATCCACTTAAAACAATTATTCCCCCGAATATTGACGGCATTCTTGATGACAATATCTGGAAAAGATCAAAGGGTTTCACAGATTTTAAAACATATATGCCTGATTTTGGAAAAGATGTACAGGAAAGAACAATAGCATATATTTCATATGATAATGAAAATTTATATTTTGCCTTTAAATGTTACGACAGGGAACCAGAAAAAATAAAAACCTCAGTATCTGCAAGAGATAAATCTAAAAGTGACGATTTTGTTTGTGTTAACCTTGATTCAAACAATGACCGACAGGTTCAATATACATTTTATGTTAATCCAAGCGGAATTCAAACAGATGCCAGGTCGGGCGGATCCAAAGAAGACCTGGGAGTTGATCTTATCTGGGAAAGTGTAGGTGCATTCGATAAAGACGGATATAATGTTGAAATAAAAATTCCTTTTAAAAGCCTCAGGTATTCAAGAAATGATACGGTTCAGATGGGTGTTATTCTGGAAAGGAAAATAAGCAGACATGGTAGCCAGTCAACTTATCCTGCTCTTGATGCTTCAATGGGTGTGAATTTTTTGTTACAAAACATGAAATTCAATCTATATAATATTAAACATTTCACCTTGTTAGAAGTATTACCTGCAGTAACTTACAATAATATAATAACTGCCCGGAAAGGAAAACTTAGTACCGCTATTAATAAAGCTGAATTAAGTTTTACAGGGAAAATTGGTATCAGCTCTGATTTAATTCTTGATGTAACATATAATCCCGACTTTAGTCAGGTGGAATCAGATGTCGGACAGATTGAAGAAAATCAGAGATATGACCTTTACTATCCTGAAAAAAGACAGTTTTTTCTTGAAGGAAATGAACATTATTTTTTTGCAGGATCTGAACAACAAGATCCACTCAAATCAATTGTGCACACAAGACAAATTGCCAATCCCGAATTAGGAATAAAAATTGCAGGTAAAATCGGTAGTAAAAATCACCTGGCAACAATGTTTGCCATCGATAAAATTTCTGATGAGATTTCAGATAGCATTCCTGAATATGCAAATTTTTCGATTGTTAGATATAAGCGTTCATTTAAGAATGATAATTATATTGGATTTTTTTATACTGGTAAAGAAGAAGAACAAGCTTTTAACAGACTAAGTGGAACAGATGGAAGAATACGATTAAATAAATCAAGTTTTATAGGCTATCATTCAATGGTTTCATTTACAAAGGATAGTTTGATTAATAATACAGAAGCAGAAAGTGCAATAGGCATAATTTATAAATATGGAACCCGGAACACGGATATTAAATTAGGAATTACCAACATCAGTGATAATTTCCAGACCAAAACAGGATATTTAACTCGAAATGGAATTCGCAGTGCTAATTTTTTTATTTCACCGAAATTTTATCCTTCTAAAGGAATAATATTAAAAATTGGACCATTATTCTCCGGAAAAATTACTCTGGATAAACCAAGTGGCTTATACGAATACAATATAAGTCCGGGAATACAAATACAATTATTAAGAACCTTAAGAATTTCAAGCCAGTACAATCTGTCATCTGAAATTTATCGTAAGCAAAAATTTAAAACAAATGATTTCTATTTAACAGCTTCCAGTCAAATTACTAAAAAAATATTTTTCAGCACTGTTTACAGGGGAGGAAAAAGAATACGTTATATTGAAAATCCTTACCAGGGAAAAGGAAACGCCCTAACTTTCACAGCTATGTATGAGCCTGTAAATAATTTTAGCACAGAGCTAATATATACATATTCAGATCTATACAAGTTTGATAATAATGAAAAAGTTTTTGATTATAATATTATCAGAAGTAAAAACACATACCAGCTAAATAAGTATTTATTTTTCAGAGCAATTATTGAATATAACACATATGATAAAGATCTCGTTACTGATTTTCTCGCTTCTTTCACTTACACTCCCGGTACAGTAGTGCATATAGGTTATGGATCGATGTATGAAAGAACCAAATGGAACGGGCAGCAATATGTTGATGGAACAGATTTGCTGGAAACAAAAAGAGGTTTCTTCTTTAAGGCCTCTTATTTATGGAGATTATAATAATTAAAAGTGAAGAATTTTTTCAACTTCTTCCTTATCCAAATCCATTAAACATTGAATCCCGCTGATATTTGCTGCATCCTGAGTTAAAGCTCCGATATCATCGCGTGTGATATAATCAAGAGAAAACTTTCTGGATCCACACATTAGCTGGCGTAAACCCTGGGCTAAGCGTTCATAGTATGTATACAAACCGATTGCTCCCGTAGGTAATTTTTCAAATGCATCATTTCCTAATTTCTTACGTAGTTCACCTGAGGTAACAAAAATTTCGTCGATTTTACTACCAAAACGTTCAACGTAAACTGGCAACTGATTGTCCTTAATTGTACGGCCAATTGTTTTACCTACCATGGTCGCTGCAATCGGTCCTCTGGCCATTCCTATCATTTTCACAAAAGGAGCACCCATTGCAAGTCCCTTATATATTTGATCCTCGAAAGTAAATCCCCCAGCAACTGACAGTGCTGGAACATATTTCTTTTTCTTAGCAAGGATATCTGCATAATTGTATAACATGGTATGAAGTTCTATTGGTGGAACGCCCCATTCATTCATCATTCTCCATGGGCTCATACCTGTTCCTCCACCAGCTGCATCAACAGTAAGTAAATCAATTTTATATTTCGAGGCAAATGCAACTGCACGTGCCAGGTCGGCAGGACGGTAAGCACCTGTTTTCAGGAATATATATTTTGCACCTGCATTACGCAATTCTTCTACCCTTTTAGCAAAAGATTCTTCAGTAACCATTCCAACACGGGAATGCCGTTCAAATTCCTTGAATGCCCCACGCTCAAATGCTTTAATAACATCAGGATCATTAGGATTAGGAAGAACAACATAACCTCGCTTGTATAATAATTGTGCTTTTTTAAGGCTTGTAATTTTTACTTCACCACCTATGTCCTTTGCACCCTGCCCCCACTTAAGCTCAACTACCTCTGCACCAAGTTTTTCAATTGCATATTCCTGAACACCCAATCGTGTATCTTCAACATTAGCCTGTACAATAATAGCGCCATATCCATTAATTTGATGGTCTTGATAAAGTTTCACGCGCCGTTTTAAATCCACGGTATCAATTATATGTCCATTTTTGATGACAGCCTCAGGGTCCATTCCAACAACATTTTCTCCTATTGTTAGACCTGTGCCTGATAATGCTGATCCAATAGCCAGCCCCTCCCAGTTATTCTTGGCAATATTGGTTGAACCAATACCGGGAATAAGCCATGGATAGTGAAATTTAAGGCCTTTATCGTGACCAAAAACAACTTCAAGGTTGACATTTGGGAAAATAGCTTTATCGCTGTCAGCCTCGATACCATGGGCCCCAACAGCTGTACCCATAATATTAAAATCTGAGTAATCTACCGGGTATCTCTTTTCAGATGCTGTGGTTATTACTCCAAATGGTTGGGGGTAAATCACTTCATGACCACGGTATGCTGATTTACCTATCTCACACATTCCTATACAACCATCAACACAAGTTACGCACATTCCTGAAGCCGGTGTTATTGATTCTTCAGTCCTATTTTTTGTAAGGGTTGCAGCAGATGAATTTATTCTTGATTGAATTTGTGTCATTTTTTTCCTCCTATTAATTTATTTTCGATTTTAATTATTATTCCTTATCTATTTCACATGCTACGCAAGGTTCCATATAGCACATCATATCGTCAAACTGTTCTTTTTCAACACATGGGGCACTTAGATTTGCACATCCACCACAAATTGCTTTATCGGGTTCTGTATATGTGCATCTAAGTGTACAAGCCGGACAAACGTACATACATCCTCCACACAGACGACATTCTTCAGCCTGCACGTCAAAGGGTGTTCCTATGCTTCTATTTTCTCCACGACCTCTGAATCCAATAGCTTTTGCAACCATTTGTTCCTCACACATGCGAACACATAATCCGCAAAGGATACAATCTTCATGTTCTTGTTTAAAACGTTGTTGCCTGACTCCATTTGCAGCAGCAATATCCTGAATGGTTTTAGATTGGGGACTTGATGCTAAAAGAAGTTCTATTATCATCTTTCTTGTTCTAAACACTCTTTTGGATGTTGTCCTGACTTTAAGGCCTTCCTCTGCCGGGTAAGTGCATGAAGAAACTAATTTAGTTCTTTCTCCTTCTCCAATCTCAACAACACAAAGACGACAGGCACCAAAAGGTTTAACGCCTTCCATATTACAAAGAGTAGGAATAGGGAATCCTAAAAATTCGGCAGCTTCCAACAATGTTGTTCCTTTCTCAACTGTGACATCAAGCCCGTTTATATTAAGTGTAATCATATTAATTCCTCGTCTTTTAAAATTAATTCTTCTTCGGTTTCTTCAACCTGGGTAAATTCAAGGTCGCATCGCAAACATCTTCTTGCTTCATGTATAGCATTTTCATCAGAAAGAGTTAATTCAACTTCATCAAAATTATGCATACGTTTATCTACTGCAATACACGGTGTTTTTGCCCGGCTGGTTATTATTAAGTCTTCAAAATCATCTTCAACAGGTTGGACTAAAACCTCTGGTAGTTTTTGTTCATCAGGTTGTTCCAAATCTTCCCCGTTAAGATAACTATCAATTACATTCGCTGCTTTTTTACCTGAAGCTATAGCCTCAATAACTGTATTTGGTCCGGTTACCACATCACCGATTGCAAAAACACCCAGACGAGTTGTGGCCAAAGTGTTGGGATCAGTTTTTATTGTGCTCCATTTGGTAGACTCTATTTTACTCTTGCTTTCAGGAGCAATACACTCAATTTCAGAGTCTTCGCTAATGGCCACGATGATTGTATCGAGATCTATTTTATAGTTAGAATTTTTAACAGGAACAGGCCTGGCTCGTCCTGATGCATCAATGGATCCTAATTCATTTTTAACACATTCCAGTCCTGAAAAAATCCCCTTTTTCATTATTATTTTTATTGGGGTTACCAATGTTTGAATTTTTATACCCTCCTGGTCAGATGCTTCAATTTCTTCCTGGTATGCAGGCATTTCTTCACGTGTTCGTCGATAAAGTATAGTAACACTTTTTACATCCTTTTGACGAAGGGCAGTTCTTGCGGCATCTATTGCAGAATTACCTCCACCTATTACACCAACATGTCCTTTGGCCAGTTCTTCACCCCTGAGATTATATGATTTAAGAAATTCTATTGAAGGATAAACTCCAGCTACATCTTCATTTTCAAGCTGGAGAGGCTTACTCTTATGTGCCCCAATGGCTAACAATACAGTTTTATAACCTTCATCAAATAATTTGTCTATAGTTAAATCTTTTCCAAGAGCAGTATTGCATTTTAGTGTTATGTTATCATCAAGAAGAGCATCTATCTCTTTTTTAATAGTTGATCTGGAAAGACGATACGAAGGAATTGCGCATGTAAGCATCCCGCCTGGTTTATCTTCAGCTTCGAAAATACTTACTTTATACCCCTTTAAAGAAAGATTATGGGCTGCAGTCAGTCCTGCCGGCCCGGCACCAATAATTGCTATTAAAGCTGAATCTTCTTTTTTTCCTGGGGCTCTTTCAGGTTTATAACTTGAAGGATCAAATTTGTCGGTAATAAACCGTTTAAGCGATCGTATTGCTATTGTTTCTCCTCCACTTGTACCTGCACGGCAGTGTTCTTCACATTTATGGTCACAAACTCGGGCACATACAGATGGAAAAGGATTAACTTCACGGATTGCCTTATATGCAAGGTCATATTCGTTTCTTGCAATGTGAGCAACATAACGCCATGCTTCCGTTCCTACCGGGCACGCTGATTGACAAGGTGCTCCAACAAGATCTTTACAGACAAAAGCATCGCATCTTTTTTGAATAATATGTTGTTCATATTCCTTGCGAAAATATCGTAGTGTGCTTAGGACAGGATTTGATGCTGACTGTCCTAAACCGCACATTGTGCTATCCCTCACAACAAGGGCAAGCTCTTCAAGTAAATCCAGATCTTTGAGTGTGGCTTTCCCTTTGGATATATCATCAAGAATTTCATACATTCTTTGAGTACCTTTTCGACAGGTGTAGCACTTTCCACAAGATTCAGTTTTCAAAAAATTCATGAAATATTTTGCAACATCAACCATGCAGGTATTTTCATCCATTACAATCATACCTCCTGATCCCATTATAGAACCAGCTTTTGCCAAACTGTCATAATCAATTTTTATATCGAACTGACTAACCGGTATGCACCCACCTGAAGGGCCTCCAGTTTGAACAGCTTTAATTTTGCTATTTCCAGAAGGGCCACCTCCAATACCGAAAACTACATCCGAAATAGTGATACCCATAGGAACTTCAATAAGGCCGGTATTTTTTATCTTTCCAACGAGACTAAAGATTTTAGTACCTGAGTTTCCATTTGTTCCTATCTTTTTATACTTATGTGCACCCATATTAATAATGATAGGGATGTTAGCAAGGGTCTCTACATTATTAATTACCGTAGGATTACCTTTTATCCCTTTCTGTATCGGATAAGGGGGGCGTTGATTAGGTTCTCCTATTTTTCCTTCGATAGACTTAATTAGAGCTGTTTCCTCGCCACAAACAAAAGCCCCGGCACCTTTTACTATTCTAATATCAAATGAAAAATCACTTCCAAGTATATTCTCACCCAGCAAACCCATATCTCGCGCTTGCCTCAGAGCAATGATTAAATGTTTAATGGCTAAAGGATATTCGTTCCTGACATATACTACCCCCTCATTTGCACCAGTAGCGTAGGCTCCTATGATCATCCCCTCTATAATAATATGAGGATTTCCCTCAAGAAGAGCTCTGTCCATATAAGCACCAGGATCACCTTCATCAGCATTACATACAATATATTTGCCATTTTCAGATGACTGTTTTGATAGTAAATCCCATTTCAGTCCTGTCACAAATCCAGCACCTCCTCTTCCACGAAGTCCCGAGACTTTAACCTCCTCAAGTACCTTTTCAGGTGATAACTCGGAAAAAATTTTGTAAAGAGCATTATATCCATTATTCATGAAATAGTCATAAATTCGAATGGGATCAATCTCCTGGTTTTGGCTAAAAATTGTACGTTTTTGTTTTTTAAAAAATGGGATATCATCTTGTTTATAGTACTTTTTATTCGTTTTCGGATCTGTATAAATCAAATCCTCAGCATAATCATCAGCAATAACAGCATCGATTATTCTGCTGATATTATCAATTGAAATCTTATGGTAGAAAGCACCTTGTGGCTGTGTGAGTATGAAAGGCCCCATTTCACAGAATCCATGACAACCTGTAATTTTTAATGAAATATTAGCCGTCAGTTGATTTTGTATAATATATTTTTTTGCAACCCGGATTATATCATTTGCTCCACTTGCCAGACACGCAGTTCCAGCACAGATTACTAATTGAGGTTTGGAATGATCTGCATCCCCTTTGACCATTTCAAACAAATCTTTTAATTCCTCAATTGAAGATAACTTTCTCATTTAGTTCTTCTATTTATTGTTATTTTACTAATTTAACATTTATACTCTTCACAATGCCATACACCACCTTCAGAATTAATAGATGTACAGGTATGCTTTTTGTCACAGTCTATACAAATACTATCAGTCAGGTCCATCATGTGATTTTTACAACCGCGTCGTGAACATATTTGAACCAGTCCTCCACCATAAATGGTCATTGGGACCATAGGTGCATTACAAGTTGAACATGCAGAAGAGCCATTAAGCTCAGTATGACAATGAGGACAAAAGAAATGCATTATCGTATCAACTGGGATTTCATATTCTGATTCAATACTATAACTTCCATATAAAGAGGACAATCTAATCCATCCATGTTTTCGCCCGAAAGATATTGTAAATCTAACTGAAGGATTGTCATCAACAAGATGATTAGGATCCAATAGGCTATGATTGCAACGTGGACAACGTAGCTTAATAGCGAATATACGCTGGTCTTTCTTTACATCAGTACTATCGAGCCCCTCACGTGTTTTTTGTATTATTTGTGAAACCTGGGCCTTTTTCACATTTGAGAAGTAGTGTCCATCAACAACAACTATCGGTCCGCGGGCACAAGCCCCTAAACAATTTACAGTCTCTAATGAAAACTCTTTATCTTTTGTGGTTTCACCATCGCCGATTCCTAATTGATCTTCAAATTCTTTAGCAATTATTGAACCTTGACGAACATGACACGCAGTACCCATACATACTGATACTAGATGTTCCCCCCTGGGTTTTAAACTGAAAAATTTGTAAAAAGTGGCAACCCCATAAATTTCAACAAGGGGCCGGCCTGTTTTTAAGGCTACAATTTTTAACGCATCCTCAGGGAGATAGCTATGTTGCAATTGTATTTCTTCTAACATTGCAATAACTCCACCTAATTCTTTATCATGTTTAATAACTATTTCTTCAATATTGGAATTCATTTTTCCTCCTTTTTCGATACCTGTTTTAATTTAACTACTTGAATTTTTACAGGTCTATTCATATTCTTCACAATGCCAGACTCCCCCCCCGGGTTTAATAAAAATACATGCCGTATTATGAATACAATCCATACATAATCCTTTAAAAGCAACCTTGGCTGCATCATCGGTTTTGGATTTGATTCTCTCTTCGATTTTTGGTATTGATTTATGAATGTGGACATAATTATCAAATGTTTCGCAATACCATACTATACGACTCCCATTCCCCTGATAGAATAAACAAGTTGGAGCATTGTTACATGTTGTACAAAGGCCCCGATTGATTTTGGCCATCTTTTTCAAATTTTCCTTCATCACATCCATATTAACTACTCCTTATTAATTAATATTATGATTTTGTGATGAGGCAATACAATTGTTATACCAATAAATTTTTACAGCTTAAAATTTGATTGGACTGAATAGCTATGTCGGCTCTAATTATTTAAAGACTACCGAAATAAAATAAGTAATTTATTAATGTTTTTTAAGGATAGGCTAAACCTTTTAAAATTTTGATGATGAATAATAGGGGAAATTTGAACCGCTGAGGAAAAACACCCCGGTACTAATTTGTCCGCAGACAATATTAATTTGAAATAATGGAATAAAAATTTTAGGATAATGAATTTTGAAGTAAGTGGCAGTTAACAATTAAATTTTCTTATGGAAATTGCCTGTATGTAAATTAAGTAACAGATAAAGAGTAACGTTTCAACTTTTCTCTCAGAGTCTTCCTGTCAATTCCTAATACTTCTGCTGCCTTGGTCTTATTGCCCCCCAAAGCAGATAATACATTACGAATATGTTCGGCCTCCACTTCTGACAGAGTTTTGCTAACTCCCGTTTTCCTGAAAGCTGAAAAACGCATCATTGAAGGCAGATCAGCTGCTTCGATTGGTCCTTCTCCCATCATCGCCACCAATCTTTGGATGACATTTTCCAATTCCCTCACATTTCCGGGCCAATTATATTTTTTAAGTACCTGTAATGTATTATTGGACAGTTGAGGTTTTAATCTATTAAATTCATCAGCAAATTTTAATAAAAAATGATTAGTTAAAAGTAAAATGTCGTTTTCTCTTTCACGCAATGGAGGAATATCGATAGTAATAACAAATAGACGATAATATAAGTCTTCGCGGAAAGCACCTTTTTTTACCAATGTTAACAAATCCCTATTTGTTGCAGCTATAATTCTAACATTTACATTTTGAGGGCGGCTTGATCCGACCATGGATATTTCTTTATTCTGAAGGACCCTGAGTAATTTTGCTTGCATTGAAAGACTTGTGTTGCCAATTTCATCCAGGAATATTGTTCCGCCATCAGCGGTCAGAAAAAATCCAGCTCTTGTTTCAGTAGCGTCGGTGAAAGCGCCCTTTACATATCCGAAAAGCTCACTCTCCTGGAGTCCCTCCGGAATGCCACCACAATTTACGGGAACAAAAGGGGCAGAAGCCTGTTTGCTGCTATAATGTATTGCCCTGGCAACAAGCTCCTTGCCTGTACCACTTTCCCCTGTTATAAGTACTGTTGCTGAAGTAGATGCTGCATTTTTGATTTCATTGAAAACTTTCTGCATTGCTTCAGATGTGCCAATTATTCCATGTATTTCTTTATGCTTACTTTGTATTGACTTTTGCCAGGCCAGACTTATATTCGTTTTATTGAGGACTGTTTTTACAATTGTAAAAAGTTCTTCATCGGTAAATGGTTTTGCCAGGTATTCTTCTGCACCGGCTTTTATTGCCTGGACAGCGCCTTCAATTGAAGCATATCCTGTAATCATTACTACTTCAGTATTCTTAAAATTTTCCCGCACATGTTTTATTAGTTCAATTCCAGAAACTTTGGGCATTTTATTGTCAGTTATCACCAAATCTATGAAATTATTTTCCAGAATGCTTAATGCCTCAGATACATTTTGGGCTGTAAATACTTTATAACCTTGCTTTTCCAGATTTCTTTGAAGTATTTCCACAGTAATTTTGGTATCATCTACAACCAATAACTGTTTTTTATTTTTAGAAAGAACCATATTATCTGTTTATTAACTTATTTAATGGATTTATCATTTAGTGGTAATTGCACTTCAAATCGTGTGCCAATACCAAGTTTGCTTTCTACTTTTATTATTCCATTGTGTGAGGTAATAACTCCATGAACAACTGATAAACCAATACCTGTTCCCTGTCCAATTTCTTTCGTTGTGAAAAACGGAATAAACATTTGTTTTTTTACATCATTGCTTATACCAGTTCCTGTATCTTCAACAATCAAAGATACATGATTCTCACTCATTTCAGTTTGAATTGTCAGCATCCCACCTTTGGGCATGGCCTGTATTGCATTTGTGATCAGATTGACTAAAACCTGATGTATTTGTGACCGATCTACAACAATTTCAGACAGTTTGTTTGACAGGAGAAGAACTAAATCAATACCTTCTTTTCTACATCGTGATTCAAAAAACACCAGACCTTCATTAACAATCTTATTAAGGTTTACATTGGTTTTTTCAGGTATTTTTTGCCTGGCAAATATCATCAGTTGTTTAATTATTTCTCTCGCATCTAAAGAGACATTAATTATATTGTTTAAGTCCAGTTTAATCTGCTTGGGTATTTCCGGATATTTAATGGACAACTGAGCCAGGCCAAGAATGTTTCCCAGGGGTTCATTTAATTCATGAGCAACACATGCGGCGAGTTGTCCAATTGTTGCTAAACGGTCAGCATGTCTTAATTGCATTTGTAACTTAAATCGTTCTTCAGATGCTTCTTTTCGCTCCACAATAAGTGAAATATTTTCTGCAATTGTATTTAAAAGGCTACGTTCTTCTTGAAGAAATGGTCCTTCATCGATTTCATTCATTTTTTTCAAATAAATAACCTCAACAGATCCTCGTTTTCTTCCTGTTACGATAATATTTGCAGTCATTTTATCAGAGAACCTTGTGATCTGTTTTGTGGAATAGCAATGATCGTCAAAAATGATACTTCCACATGTAATTTCTGGATATTGCCAGGCTGGGGGAAGTAATTTTATAATCTCATGAAAAATTTCATCAAGACTACCTAATGTTTGTTCAGAAATTTGGGCAATTCGGTATAAACATGTTAATTCCTTTACTCGTTCACTCAGTGCTTCTTGATTTCGCTGATTCAATAATGCTGCACATAAAGTTAATGTAGTACGTTCATATAATTTGATATCATCCTTAATAAAAAAATTATATTGTGAACTCATTAACTGCAAAAGCCCAACCTTCTTATTATCAATTATAAGAGGTGTTATTATAACCGATTTGTATTTGCCGCTGAGATCAAATTTTTCATCATATGTTTTATTCTCCAATTTAAAGGTAATCCAACATGGGTTATCGGTATTAAAGGTGAAAAAGCTGCCATTTTTTGTAAAAAAAGGCAAAGCAGAATTATATCGGCCCTGAAAAATTTCCCTGCTTAATTTTGACAACCCAGAAACCCCTTGTATAGTATCAGTAACCTTATCATTTTCTTTTGGGTCAATCCGTGAAACATTAAATGAGAATTTACCCTCTTTAATCTTAGCTATTTCAAAGAGGTTGGGATTGTCATCTTTAATTATCCATAAATCAATATAATCACATCCCGTATAGCTGTAAAGTAATTTGCTTACCTCTCGTACAAAATCAATCCTTCTTTCATAGTAACTTGCGTAAAGTAAAATCTGATTTGAAAGATAATGAAAGTCATCAGGTTGATAATTTTTATTGAGAATCATATATATATTCGTTTATGTTGCATCCAAACTTTTCAGGCTCGAATAAAGGCTACGAAAATTTATATAAAATTAAAAAAATATATTAAAGATTTAGGTTCAATGTAATCAGCAAATAACCATCTACGTTCTTATATACTAAAAATTTATTTTTTATGTCTCTGTGTAATAGTAACACTTAATATTTTGATTCCATTCCAAGAAAGGAATAACATAATAATTTGTAAGTGGCTTTTTTACCTGCTATTTGCGAGCACCTTTTAGCAACTATTCACTTTATTACCTTAGTGGGAATAGTGATATGTTTGTTGTAAAAATTATAATATAAATGGAAATGTAAGGTATGGATTTGTTCACGCTTTCTGCAAATTCAGGAAGGGTGATAATGGGTTTGTTCCAGTGTCTTTATCATTTATTGGGAAAACATTAATTCTGTTTATTTCTACTTGATTTGTAATTATTTGATTTCCTCCTGCAATAAATGCATATTAAAGGAATGTTCCGTTGATATGAGGTGCTTCTAATTTATACATTTCTTGTTACAATCTCAAGACTTCTTCTGTTCGACCTTTATGAGTTTAGAAACATCGTAACCACGTTTTTGCAATTTGTCAAGCAATTCATTATAAAGTTTTTCATCCATTTGTGGCTTACGACTTAAAATCCAAAGATACTTATCTGAGCTGCTACCAATCAAAGCCCATTGGTAATCTTTATCCAATACCATCACATAATAATCGCCATAAAAAAATAAGAAAAATGACACTTTTAGTTTAGCGGGTTCTTTTATTGGGTCAGGGATTTTGGCTTTTCCAACAGCTTGAGAATATTTACCGTTTAAACTTTCTTTATAGCCGCTGTTCAGCACTTTTATTTTTCCATCATCGCGCATGGAATATTTTGCTGTAACGCCAACTAGTCCACGTTCAAAACTATGGTTGTAACGTGCAATTTCATACCAGGTACCCAAATATTTCTGGACATCCAATTCTTTAACTACTTTATTGTCGATCATGGTTTTCTGAGTTTTACAACTAACAAAAGAATTAGCGATAATTATAATAGCAATCAGGCTTATAAAAATATTTAATCTTTTCAGCATTCCATTATTTTTAAGTATTATTTGAACATTCATTTTTATACATTGAAAGGTAACAATATTTTGGAAAATAAGTTCTGTTAATCTAGTTCTATTTATGCTTAACAATACCCCTGAGTAATCTACCTAAGATATCAGCCCCGGTAATCACACGTTTTACATCGCTCCAAACTAAAATAACATCATTATCAATAACATCGTCTTCGTTATGTTTGGGGGATAAGTTTAATAAATGAATTATCTCACCCAATTTAACACTACTATCATTAATAATTATTGGCTTATGAATAAATTCTTCCGGTTTTGGGGGTGTTGAATTAAACATTGAAGCTCTTAAAAAGCCATCGGCATCAATAACATAGGATGGTTTTAAATTTTCATCAATCAAAACAACCCACTTTTTATTTGATTCATTTATTTGCCTTAAAAACAAATCCTTATTATCATTTGTGAATTTTGGAAAAACAGGAAACCCCTTAGTATGTTTTATTTGTATTATACTTTTCGGATTTAAAGTCTCTCCTTCTATACTAACTTCTATATCATCAAGTGATAAAAAATTAATAGCACCGGTTCCTTCGGTATGGTCAATCTCACTTTCAGCTCCATCAATATGCTTTTTAAGCAAAAGTTTGATTTTCTTTTCTTTAAAAAACTCTAAAGACTCTTTTCCTAACCAGGCATCTAGTAAAAGAGCGCTTGGTTTTGCTACAGGATAAAGAAGAAATTGATAGAATCTTAAAACAGGAGCTAGTAGAGAAGCCATTTTTAATGAATTTCGAGAAAAATATGCTTGTGGAACAATTTCTCCAAATAGTGTAATAATTACTGTTGAGAAAAGGAATGAAGATATACCCGCCAATACAGAATCGGATAACAGAGTAAGTAAAACATTAATTCCCACATTACCCCATAGTATTGTTGTTAATAAGAAGTTTGAATCTTTTCGCATTTTTAAAACCTTTCGAGCAGCCTTTGATGATGTGCTTTCAGTTTCAATCTCAAGACGAAGTTTCGTAAAACTGAAAAATGCAAGGTTTAAACCCGAGAACATTGCCGATTGGGTTATACAAAATACAATACCTAACCATGTATAAATCTCATTCATCTTAGAACCATTTGTGTTTCTTAAAATAGTACAACATGATTGCGGCAACTAAAATCATAGCTCCCCACATTATAAAATATGCATTTCTAAACTGTAATTCAGGCACATACTCAAAGTTAGTTCCATAAATACCAGCAATAAATGTGAGTGGGATAAATATTGAGGCAAAAATGGTCAATACTTTCATCACCTCATTTGCCTTATTGCTAATATTGGTATTGTAAAGGCTAAGTAAGTCATTGGTCATTCCAAAATAATTATCTACTGCATCAATAGCCTGTTCCTCTATATCAAATAATTCATGATAGAAAACAATGTTTTCTTCCCTAATAAGTTCGCTTTTAGATCTTAATAATCTTGTTAATACTTCCTTTAGTGGTTTAATGGTTTTTCTGAAATATGAAATCTCTGTTTTATATTGGAATAATTCATTACTAATTTCTTTGTTTGGTTCTGATAATTTTGCTTCCAAAGCTTCAATTTTTTCGCCCAATTGTTCCAAATTAATCAGGTAATTATCAACTAAACTATCTATAAGTGTATACATCAGATAATCGGCTTTTGACTTTCTTATTCGTCCAATGCTATTTCTAATTCTGGCTCTTACGGGTTCAAAATGATCTCCTGTTTTTTCCTGAAAACTTATAACTATATTTTTAAATAGCACAAAAGAAATTTGCTCTACGCTTATTTTATTCTCTTTTGTATCATAGTAAACAGCCTTTGCTATTAAGGTAATAGATTCTTTATCTTCAAAGAATTTGGCACGTTGACCAGTGTTCAATACATTTTCTAAAGCTAAAGGCGAAATATTTAATTGTTTGCCAATTTTTTGAATTATATCAGTATCATTTATGCCATCAATGTTTAACCAATTAATCTGGTGGTCATCAATTGACTTAATGGCCAGATCTATAGAGTTGTACTCAATTTCCGAAGTTTCATTTTCTGAATATTTGAAAAGTCGGATTTTAGTATATTCCATTTTTTTCTTACCAATGAAAATAAGACTACCGGGTGCTGCCCCTTTTGCCTTTACTCTGCTTTTTAAGAAACGTGCCATAATTATTTGGTTTAGGATTTATTTATTAAGGCTTCATTTACATTTAACTGAAGTGGCGATATCTTTTCACCCCAGTAAACAGTTGTATGCGGGAATGGAATTTCAATATTATGTTTATCAAAAGCAATTTTTAACAGCTTTCGGTATTCTCGACCAATTGCCCATTGTGAAATTGGCTTTGTTTTTAAACGGGCCTTTATTATCAATGCACTATCAGCAAAATTATCTAAACCGAATATTTCAATGGGTTCAATAATTTTATCCATAAATTCAGGGTTGTTTTGCAATTCATCACCAGTTTTTTTCATGATTTCCATAACTTTTTCAACATCTTCTTTATAGGCAACACCAATATCAAAAACCATTGCAGACCATTCTTTAGTCATATTAGACAGAGTATTTATTTTTCCATTTTGATAAACATGAACTACCCCTGAAAAATCCCGTAGCGTGATTGTACGTAATTCTATTTTTTCAACTAATCCACCTGTTCCATTAATGATTCCCACATCACCTGTTCTTATTTGATTTTCCAGTAATATAAAGAATCCGGAGATTACATCTCTTACTAATTCTTGCGCTCCAAAACCCACTGCTAATCCGATTATACCAGCACTGGCAAGTATTGGTGCAATATTTACTCCAATTTTTTGCAAAATGATCATTGATACTGTTACAACAAGAACACTTTTAACAACTACCCAAACTATGGACATCAATGTGTTAATTCTTTTTTCAGCTTCCTGTGTATCTACTTTTTCATTCTTATCAGCATGTTTTAGTAATGTTTTTTTCAAACGTTTAATGGAATATTTTAATATTCGCATTACTATAAATAGGGCAAGGATTAAACCAACAATAATTGGTAACTCCAGAAGTAACCATTCTTGAATTTTATCAACTTGTTGTGATAGTAATTCTTTATTAAAAAAATCTTTCATATATTTTGTTTTTATTAAATTTTATTAGTTTAATGTTCAGTTATTCTTTTTCCACAGTATTCTCCTTTTTGGATGGAGAAGGAACTATAAAACCAATAAAGAGTCCAACAGTTATACATAAAAGTATTAATATAGCTCTTGGAGTTTGAACTTCCCAAAACCAAAGTTTTACATTAACAATCTCTGTATTTTGAATTGCAAATATGGCTATTAGAATTACAATCAGAATTATTACTACAATTTTTAATTTCATGATGTTACAGTTTAAAAGTTCCTATTATATTCTTCTTTCCAACTTTTGTTTTTGAACAAGCCAACATCCACTTTTTTTAAGTCTTTAAGTAATGTTTTATTGATGCGTTTATTGAAGTTGCCAACTCTTTTGGTGCTATTATCATGAATAACAACTATTTCATTGTCGAGTGTTAATTGAATATCAATTTCAACAGCCTTAGCTCCATTATTCCATGCAAGATTAATAGAATCAAGTGTATTCTCAGGAGCAATAAAGGATTCTCCTCTATGAGCAATTAATATTTGATCAAGCTTTCTCGTCAAATTGTTTTAAATATAGTAATGTGGCGTTATTATTCATTTTCAAGATGTTAAATTCTTATATTTTTCATTCTTTGTTAATGAGTTTTTCTATGTCATTCTTAATTGAATGTCTATAAATCACTATGCTCAGCATATATCCAACAAAGGAATCCTGAATTTATCTTACTCCTTGTATATGGCTATCACTTCGGCGCTATCGGCTTGTTTATAAGCTCGGTACATACCTTCTGTATTAAAGGATATCGCAATGTTCCCATTCAAATCTACAGCTATCAGGCCTCCATCACCACCTAATTTCAATAATTTTTTATTTACAACCTCATCGCAAGCATCATCTATACTCATACCTTTATATTCCATTAAACAGGAAATATCATAAGCAACAACTCCTCTTATAAAAAATTCACCGGTTCCAGTACATGAAATTGCACAAGAGTTATTATTAGCATATGTTCCAACACCAATTATCGGGCTATCTCCTATTCTGCCTATCTTTTTATTTGTTACTCCTCCTGTAGATGTTCCGGCAGCAAGATTTCCAAAAACATCAAAGGCAACAGCCCCAATGGTTCCTATCTTTTTATTTACAGAATGATCTAACTGAACTTTATCCGAGCCTTTCAAATCTAACCATTGTTGGTATCTAAATTCATCATAAAAGTATCTGTCTTGTTCAAACTTACATTCCATTTTTTTTGCAAATTCAATTGCTCCTTCACCAGCAAGCATTACATGTTCTGACTTTTCCATGATTAACCTTGCTAAAGAAATAGGATTTTTTATGTTATGTACTAATGCTACAGCTCCGGCATGAAGTGTTTTCCCCTCCATGATGGAAGCATCCATTTCGTGTGTACCTTTATTTGTAAACACGGATCCCTTCCCGGCGTTAAACAATGGGGAATTTTCCATTTCAATAATTGATAACTCCACAGCCTCAACAGCAGTTTTATTTTGTTCGAGGGCTGCATAGCCAACATTTAATGCATGTTTCAGATCCTTTTTATAAGCCACTTCTTGTTCAGAAGTAATATTTTTTTTTAATATAGTACCTGCACCTCCATGTATGGCAATAGCAATTTTGTTCATTTCTCAAGTTTTAAATTACGAAGTATTTCATCGGCAAGTATTTCTTTAAAATCTATCACGTCTTGAATCACTTGTTTTATATCATCCGCCTGAAGCACTACAATATCACCATCAGATGCCATATTCAGTGCTTTTTGTGTAGCTTCTCTTCCATCAATTACAATCTCTATATTATCTTTTGAATAACCACCTCTAATCAGACCTTGTTGCACCAATTTGCAGGTTTCTCCGGGGACTCTGTCGCGTGGATCTGTGTCGGTTATTACCACATAATCATAAAATTCAGCAAGGCTTTCTCCGAAATCAATAATATCCTGGTTTCGGCGATTTCCTGTACCTACTGCCATTCTAATTTTTTTCCCAAGAGCAACAAAAGGAAGCATCTTTCCTGTAGCTATAACAGCTCCAATATTATGACTGTAATCAATCATCACCTTAAATTTACCCATGTCAATAATATTCATTCTACCCGGAGATTGACCGATAGATGGACTGAAACTTATAACGCCAGCTCTTATTTGTTTCTCGTTTAATCCCAATGCATATGTTGCCCCTACTGCGGCAAGTGTATTTGATACATTGAATAAGGCATTGCCACCAAGAGTGAGGGGTATTTCAATTATGTTTGCAACAGTAGAGATCAAAGATTCTTGTTGAATGATAATTGATCCATCAATAAGAGTTACAATAACATTTCCTTCGGCATGATGTTTTAGCAATGCAGGGTTATCATGCGCGATTGAAAACAGGATTACCTGCCCTTTTGTTTTCTCTTTCATGGTCAACACCAAATCATCATCAGCATTTAATACAGCATAACCAGTTGGTTTTACTGTCTCCACAAGAGTGCCTTTTAATCTGGTGAGGTCTTCCAGAGTATTAATCCCTCCTTCACCCAGGTGATCGTTAGAAATATTTGTTACCACAGCAACATCACTTTCTTCATATCCCAGTCCCCTACGAATAATTCCCCCTCTTGCTACTTCCAATACTGCGTAATCTATAGAAGAGTTCATCAATACAATTTTTGCACCTTCAGGTCCGCTGTAGTCACCTTCAATAATCAAGTCATTACCAATGACAATGCCATCTGTTGATGTCATTCCAACAATGTTTCCACTCAGTCCAAGTATATGCGAAATAAGCCTGATAGTGGTTGTTTTTCCATTTGTGCCAGTAACAGCTACAATGGGAATGTCGTATTTAGATCCTGGCGGAAAAAGCATGTCTGTAATTGCTCCTGCCACATTTCTGGACTTCCCTTCATATGGATTTACATGCATACGAAAACCTGGAGCTGCATTAACTTCGATAACACCTCCATTATCATTTGATAATGGAATTCTATGGTCACTTGTAATAATATCAATACCAATTACATTTAATCCAATGATTTGAGATATGCGTTCAGCCATTTTTTTTGTCATAGGATGCACTTCATCTGTTACATCAATGGATATTCCTCCTGCACTTAAATTTGCAGTAGATTTGATATAGAGTTTCTCGTCTTTTGGAATAATAGACTGTGGTGTCAATTTTTTTTGACTCAAAAGACGCTCTGTCATTTTATCAATAATAATACTGGTGAGAATTTTCTCATGGCCAAAACCTCTATTTGGGTCAAGATTGACCTCCTCTACCAATTGCTGAATGGTAGATTTCCCATCACCAACAATAGATGCAGGATCTCTTCTGGCTGCAGCAATAAATTTTCCATCAATAACAAGTATGCGATAATCTGTTCCGGATAAGAATTTTTCAACTACAAGATATTCACTGAATTCTTTTGCGTTTTGGAATGATGTTTCCAAATCTGTATGGCTTAATATATTTGTTGTAATGCCTCTCCCATGATTGCCTGAAACAGGTTTTATGGTAACCGGATATCCAATTGATTTGGCCGCTTCCATTGCTTCAGATAATGTTTCTACTGAATACCCATTGGGAACAGGTATACCCATCATTGATAATAAATCTTTTGTCCGCATTTTATCATCAGCAATTTCAACTCCAATAGCAGATGTACTATCAATTATTGTTGCCTGAATTCTTCTTTGATGTATACCATACCCGAGTTGAACATAGCTATCGTCATTTAATCTTATTACTGGAATGGACCTGTTATTAGCTTCGGAAACAATGGATTGAGTCGATGGACCAAGAAGGTTATTTTCTCTTATTTCCTTTAATCGTTGAACAATCGGAGGTATTTCGGTTTCCTGATTATTATATAAATTGTTGACTATTTGTACTGCATATTTCCCTGCCTCTATTCCAGCTTCTTCATCCCTATATCTAAATACTATATTATATATTCCATAATCATCGGTACTATATGTTTTTCCAAACCCTACTTCCATTTGTGCCAGGCATTGAAGCTCAATAGCAACATGTTCTGTGATATGGCCAGCCCAGGTACCTCTGTCAATTCGCTCAAAGAATCCGCCACGATAACCAAGAGAGCATTGATGCTCAACAAGGGATGGAAGTATTTTTTCTATTCTGGTTTTGAATCCCGGAATTGTATCTGAGGGTCTTTCTTCCAGTTCGCAAAGAGCTACTTGCATGTAAATAACAGGGTACCTTGAATAATAATTTGCACCTCTAAGTGCACGTATTTCTCGGATTATCATATCTATAATAAATTAATGTGGCGTATCAGATCTACTCCCGTAAGCTTTTGTTTTGCATACGAAACTGCTTCAGTAATGAATTCGGTTCATCTTTATACTGTCAGAATATATATAGGCGAGTCAGAATAATACTTCCTATAAAGATAATTGTTTAGGGGAGAAAATCAGATATATTATATAAAATAATTAGGGAAGAGATATTTTTTCTAATTCCGCTGGCGTTAAGAATATTGCATTTAAAATATTGTAGCCGTAACCATTTACTAAAGTATGAACGTGCATATTTTCAACAGCGATTGCTTCTCCTTTATTTATTGTCGAAATATTGGAATGCCGAATTCTTTTCCCATCAAAAACGACTACCAGCCCATATCCTATTGTCTCAATCAAGTATCCTTTTCTAATAATGATACCGGTGTTTTCACCCAATCCGACTCCAATATGACCTGGGTTGGTGCAAATAAGTTCCATTAAACGACTAAACCGACCTCTTTTAATAAAGTGGCTATCAATAATTACATTTTGAACTAAGCCCATACCTGCTGTAACATTTACGGATCCCTTTATCAAGGCCTCTGAACTTTCTCCATCAAAAATCATTGTTTGCGACATGGCAGTTGCTCCGGCACTTGTTCCTGCTACAATGCATTCTTCAGTATGGTATTTATTTATAAGGGTATCCAGAAATACTGTACCTCCAAATGTACTAGTGATTCGAAGTTGATCGCCACCTGTAAAAAATATAATGTGGCATTTTTTAATTCGTTGAATATATTGTTCATCATCCACTTGCTCTCTTGTCTTTATATGCATAAACTGCACTGTTGTATTGTCAATCTTGTTAAATGCTCTCTGGTACATTTTGCCAATTTCTTCTGGTATTTCACTGGCAGTGGTAATGACTTCAATGAGAACAGGGCTTTTCTTGGCTAAAGAAACAATTTTTCGTAATATGAACAAATCATGTTCTTTATCTTCATTTCCGCCAACAGCCACTAACAAGCCTTTTGGCGATACAACACCGTTGAATTTCCCTAAATCTTTAGATTTTTCCATAATAACTGTTTAATTCAATTGCGTAAACTGAAAATAATTATAAAGATAAAACTCTCATTATGCCAGCAACTTTTGAAAATTTCATCATTATCAGACAAATAAACAAATTTAATTTTGTTTAATTATAGTTATATTATAAGAAGGGGAAGTAATATATAGTTAAATTGCCTTGTTAAAGGTACTTTTTGATGTAACAGGCTCCTTTATATACTCAATAAAAAAAGGTTCCAGATCGCCCAGCAGGCGCAGATCTTCCTTAAAACCATTTCTTCCTCCTGAAATATATTAACATGATTAAAAAGACAACTATTATAATGAACCAAACCCCAAAATATCCCCACTTCCATGATAGTTCAGGCATATTATTAAAGTTCATTCCATAAATTCCCGCAATAAAGGTTAATGGTATAAATATAGTTGCAACAATTGTCAGGATTTTCATAACCTGATTCATCCTGTGTCCCTGAACAGAAAAAAACAGATTAATACTACTTTCGAGCCTCATCTCAATTATATCGCAACTATCTAAGAGTGTTAAACATAAATCTTTGAGTTCAAAATAGTATTTCATGTTGATACTATCAAAAAATTTGAATTGTTCACGCTCAATTGTAGTAACCATTTCTTTTATTGGTAATAGAGTTCTTTTGATAATATGTAATTGCCTCTTATAAAGCTCCATATCCTTGAGAATCTGTGGGGAAGGATCAGTATTAGTATCAATTACTCCAAAATCATCAACTTGTTTCTCAATATTCTCAACAGTTTTAAAATAATTGTCCAATATTGATTCAAGTAACAGATACAATAAAAAATCTGTTTTTCTTTCACGTGAAACACCTATTTTTTCCCTTAATCTATACCTTACATGATCAAAATAATCTGCCTTTTTTTCCTGAAATGAAATCAAATAGTTTTTTCCTAATATAAAACTTAACTGCTCTGATTCGATTCCTGAGTTTTGCGAAGGAATTATAGATTTAATTGTAAAAAAGCAATAATCATCAAATTTCTGAAATTTAGGTCTTTGATTAATATCAAGAATATCCTGAATAACAAGTGAGTGTACACCCAACTTAAGACAAATATCCTTTACAAACTCAACATCATGAATGCCATGAATATTTAGCCAGTATTGATATTCATTGTCAGAGAATCCTTTGAATTTTTTTTCTGAATAATTAGGATCTTCAGTTAAATCATCTTTATTATATTTAAACAGTTGAATAAATATTTCATCTAAGTGTTGAACACCGGTAAACACAGGTTTTAAATGATTATTCCTTTTTCTATTTAACAATTTTATGGGCATCAATTAGGTCTTTTTTATTAACAATTGTTCTATAAGGAAATGGAATTTCGATCCCTTCCTTATCAAATCTTTGCTTCACAGATTTTAAAAGGTCACATTTCAAACTAAATGCATTATCATTGCCAATTGTCCAAACATAAGCTTTTATATCAACTGAATAATCAGACAAGGATATTACCCGAACTAGTATTTCAGGTTCATTATTTGCTCTTTCTTGCTTTGTTCGGTTATCATAAAACAGAGGATGTTTCTTTGCCTCATCAGCAATAATAAACATTGCTTTATCAATATCGGAATCATAACTTATTGAGAAAACAACATGCTTTCTTATTTTTTCATCCTGAATATTGCTGTTTATTATTGTCTCGTCACTAATAATACTATTTGGAATAATTATTCTCCTATTTTCATAATTTTTAATAATTGTATGCCTCAGGGTTATTTCTTCAACTATACCTTTTTGCCCGTTAGGGAACTCAATAATATCAGAAATCTTAAATGGTTTAAAGATTAATATAAAAATCCCACTTATAATATTTGCAAATGCTTTTTGTGAGGCAAGGCCTATAACAACAGCTAAAATTCCTGCACTTGCAAAAAGAGCAGTACCAATAGATTTAAGATATGGGATTTTATAAAAAATAAATATTATTGCAGATGATATTATTATAAATCCAACAGAGTTTTTAAGAAATGAGAAATTAGTTGGATTGGTTTTTAATCTTTTAGCATATTTCCTGATAAATATACTGATTAACTTTCTCAAGATAATAGATAAGGCAATTGCAATTGAAAGTGTAATCGCAGCCAATAAAATGTAATTGAAAGTTTCTTTACTCATTTAATATATTTATAATTTTATTAATTACTAATCATTGATATTATTCAAATAATAGAAATCTTACATATAAAAATACAATATATTTGTTTATAAATTTTAAATAGAATAAAAATTAATCTTTATGATTGTTTTAATCTGACCAAAAAAATAAAATTATCACCAGATGAAATATTTCTAATTTTTTGCTAAATATTTCTTTTATCCCTATTTTTATAAATACTGAAAACCTGTTGAAGACTGGCAGGTACTTGATCCATCTTGAATCTAAAATACTTTTTTGTGAGAGTTTTCCTATTTAGTATATTATTTTTAATTATGCGCAGCTTTTGTTATTATTCCGGAGTTGCTCAGGTTAAAGGAATTGATTTGGAGAAAGTTCAATCAAAATCTCATTATTTTGATTGGATTAACAGCCAGTACGAAGGAACCACAGAAAACCAGACAGTTATCAATATGGATTTTTTTCAATGGCTTAATGATGAGTATGGGATGGTTCTTGATGTGTATTCACTGGATGTAGGAAATATAGATGATGGTCCATATACAGCCGGAGTTGGCCGGCTTATTCCTTACCATTATGGTACAATGCAGACTGAAGAATTTAAATCACAATTTCCCAATGGATTTAAACCTTTAGTTGATAAAGCTGCAGGTTTTGGCGGGCGTTTGGCAGTATGGATGGGGCCGGATGGTTTTGGAACTACAGCTGAAGAAGAAAAAGCACGAAAAGACATGCTTATTTCTTTTTGCAGGGATTATAACTTTATTGCCTTCAAAGTTGATGCTGTTGCAGGGCAGTTAAGACCCGAAAAACAAGATGTATTTAAAGAAACTATCAACACTTGCAGAATATACACTCCTGACCTGATAATTCAGGACCATCGGGTTAATTTTGGTACTGCAAAATCAGTTGTAACAACCTCACTATGGGAAGGAGTTGAAACCTATATTGATGTGTTTATGCCTAATGACAGAACAGGCACTCATCACAGAATTGGTGCTCTGGGGCGTGAAGTACCACCCGGACTGACCAGAAGACTGGAAGATCATGGTGTTTGCTTATCTTCCTGTCTGGATTTTTGGGAAGATGACCTTGTTTTACAGGCATTTAACAGGTCTCTCCTACTTTCACCTTCCATCTATGGTAATCCCTGGTTTTTACGTGATGGTGAGTTTCCAAAACTAGCCCGTATATTTAATCTTCATAAGAGATTCGAAGATGTTCTTGTTGAGGCAATTGAGTTGCCTGAAAATCAATATGGCCCTCATTCAGTTTCCAGGGGAAATTCAACGGAACGTTTTATTTCTTTGAGAAATTTAAGCTGGAATAAGAAAAAATATACAATTAATCTTGATGAGAGTATTGGACTTGAAAAGAAAAAAAATATATCGGTAAGACAATTTTTCCCGACGGAACGAATTATAGGTCAATTAAAATGGGGTAATAGTCTGGAAGTTGAAGTTTTACCTTTCAGAACATGTTTAATACTTGTTAGCACAAAGAATATTGATGAACCGGGTTTACTCGGATGCGACTATGAGATTGTGAGGGATACTCCCGGCAAAGCTGTGATTATTAAATTATTGGGTCAGCCCGGAAGTAGGTACAAAATCAAGATACCAGAAGATTACCTGAATTATTCAAAAGCACAAATTGATGGGGTGGAAAAGAATGAACTGATCAGGGGGAGAGAAATACAAGTTAATTTTCCTGGTGAAAGTCTGACTAAAGACTGGCACAGAAAGATAGGCTCTCTAAAACAATGTGCCCTTCCTTCAGATTCAGAAGCTCTATATGAAGCAAGCTGTTTTGCAGCTGACAATAATGCCCTGGAAGTCAGAGCTATACAAAGATCGGGAGAAAGCAATATTCCCCAGGTAATTGCAGCCCGGAACGTTTTCTTCAATAAAAAAATGTTTGTTAATCGGGGAATCTGGGATAAAAATTTGTTTGATGCAAAAATGCAAACTTTTTTTATTGCCCGCCTGGATAATCGTGCTTTAAGAATTGATTTTGGCGAGATAATATTTATGGATAAATTAATGATCAGGATCCGAAACAGAGAGGAGTTTGATCTTAATCCTGCACTTCATAGCTTTGATGAAAATACTGAATTACAGGTCTCTGCAGATTTAAAAAACTGGACAACACTAAAGCTGGGATATGCTGGAAAAGGAACTATTGCACAGCTGAATGTTCCTTCAGATTCAGGAATACGATATGTGCGCATTCATGGTGCTCCGCAGAGAATAGCTGAAGTTGAAGCTTATTTAAACGGACAAAAATTAAACAGATCAAAATGGCGCGCTTCAAATCTTTTCCATTCATATATAGATAAACCGGCAATTTCTGCCTGGTCAATGTTTTATTATCCTGAAGAAATCCCCAAAAACAGTTATCTGGCTGTAGCTTTAAATGGAAAACATGGAAATGAAGGCGCTTATGTAAGCCTGCGTGTTAATGGTAAATACATTGGAGCCGTTGACAGAAGTGTTTCATTTCCGAGTAACACATGGGAATACTTTAATGTGGAATCGGATAGTGATTACACATATTATTTCCCCTTAAAACCTGAAATGATTGGAAAAAAAATTGAGATAGTGTGTTTGATATTAAAAGATGGTATTAATGAAATAAAACCGGAAGCCTGGATCACTGCATATCCTATTCCTTATGAAAGTCGTGAATTGATATTATACAAAGAATAAAAATCCAGATTAAAATATTATTCTTAGAATTAAATAACAATAAAGATGGCAAAAAAAATAATCCGCAGAAGTTTTCTCTATTTCCCTAATATCATATATTTATATTTTTTCACTGTAACTGATTAATTACAAAATTATCGGAAATGAAAAGTCAAAGATTCTTGAAAAATGTGGGTTTATGTTTATCTGCAACCCTGGTTTCCACATCATGTACAACTAATAATACAGGAAAGGAAAAAAAGCCAAATATTCTCTGGATATATGTAGAAGATATGGCTCCATTCTTAAGTTGTTATGGAGAAAAAATAAATTCCACACCTCATATTGATAAACTGGCTCATGATGGAGTCATGTTTACAAATGCTTTTATGCCTGCTCCTGTTAGTTCACCATGCAGATCCGGTATTATTACCGGGAGCATGCCCACCACATTAGGGCTTCATAATCATCATAGCTCACGAACAATGGAGTCGGCAATTTATCTGCCAGAGGGCCATAAAACCATTCCGGAGTTATTTAAGAATGAAGGGTATTTTACTTTTAATAATGGGAAGGATGATTATAATTTTATTTACGACAGGAAAGATTTATACAACCAGGAATATAGCCAGCATCCTCTTTATGGTAAAAAAGGAGAAAATGTACCATTGGATTCACTGATAAATAAACAACCCTTTTTTGGCCAGATACAATTAAGCGGAGGGAAAGAAATTTATAACAGAAAGTTTCAGGAATTAGTAAAAAATCCCGTTGACAAGAGTTTACTTTCATTGCCTCCTTACTATCCACAGGATTCAGTAATATTGGAAGAATGGGCAAATCATTATGATGCTGTAAAGATAACAGATAACAGGGTAGGAGAAATTCTGAATAAATTGAAACAAAACAAATTGCTTGAGAATACAATTGTCTTTTTCTTTTCCGATCATGGAATGCGATTAACACGTAATAAACAGTTTTTATACGATGGGGGAATACATGTTCCTTTAATAGTTGCATGGTATGGCAAACAATCTAATAAACTAAAATCTGGCAGACTGATAGATGATTTAGTAAGTGGGTTGGATATAGGTACCACATCTTTAGGATTGGCAGGAATAAATATTCCGGAATATATGGAGGGTATTGATATATTTTCAGATGATTATATTCCAAGGGAGTATGTTATTTCGGTGCGCGACCGTTGTGATTTTACTATCGACCGTATACGCTCGGTACGCACAAAAAAGTATAAATATATCCGCAATTTTATGACTGACAGGCCCTATATGCAACTAACTTATATGGACCTTCAAAAAGAAGGTTTTGTGCTAAGAATGAAAGAATTATACGCCGGGGGTAAACTTAATTCAGTCCAGTCTCGATTTATGGCAGAAGAAAGACCGGCTGAGGAGCTTTATGATTTATCAGCTGATCCGTATGAGATAAATAACCTGGCTAATAATCAGGAATATGCAGATGATTTAAAACAACACAGTGACATTCTTAAAAACTGGATAAAAAAAACCAACGATCAGGGTCAATATCCTGAAAGCAAAGAAGGTTTAAAATTCATGTTGGGCATTTGGGGGAAAGCAGCAATAAACCCTGAATATGATATATTAAGACAAGAAAATGATGCTCTGGAAGGATCATTAATACATTTAAAAAATGCTGGTTTTAAGAAAGTTGAGGATGAATGAAATTTAACAATGTAATAGATGGTATTATTACAGGTATAATAGTATAAATAGAAACTTTAAATTATGAAAAATATAAAGCTTAAAGTAACTAAGGGCCTCATTATATCAGGCCTTCTTATAATTTCAATGTCACTCAGTGCACAGTATTTTCCAAATAGGGGTGAGTGGCAGCGCAAAACTCCAGCCGAGCTTGGTCTTGATTCTAATAAGATTAAAGAAACAGTCGATTTTGCCAAAGCAAATGAATACAGTGGAGCACACGACCTCAGGATAGCTATACTTACATCTTTTGGCCATGAGCCATACATAGAGGTTGTAGGTCCTACTAAAGACAGAGGAGGACCGGCGGGAGTAATTCTGAAGGATGGCTATATTATTGCCGAATGGGGTGATATTAACCGGGTGGATATGACATTCAGCGTGACAAAAAGTTTTTTGTCAACAGTTGTAGGTCTTGCATATGATAAAGGCCTGATTAATTCAGTTAGGGATCCGGTTCACAAGTATGTTTGGGATGGCAGTTTTGATGGTGAACATAATATGAAGATTAACTGGGAACATTTGCTTAATCAATCATCCGACTGGTCAGGTATACTTTTTGGAATGCCGGATTGGGCAGACAGACCTTCGTATGGAGGAGGAATTGATGATTGGAAATATCGTAAATTGAATGAACCAGGAACATTCTTTAAGTATAATGATGTAAGGGTTAATTTATTGGCTTATTCAATACTTCAGGTATGGAGGAAACCTCTTCCACAAGTGTTGAAAAATTACATTATGGATCCAATAGGTGCCTCAACCACCTGGAGATGGTATGGTTACAGTACTTCATGGGTTAATGTGGATGGTGTTAAGGTCCAGTCAGTTAGTGGTGGAGCACATTCGGGAGGCGGATTATTTATAAGCGCTGCCGACCAGGCTCGCTTCGGACTATTGTTCGAGAGTGATGGGAACTGGAAGGGTGATCAGTTAATATCTAAAGAGTGGATAGAGATGGCCAGACAATCATCCCCGGCAAAAGAAAATTATGGCTATATGTGGTGGCTAAATAAAGGCAGCAGAGGAGTAAAAGAACTTCCTCAATCATCTTTCTATGCATCGGGATTCGGAGGAAATTATATTGTTGTTGACCAGGAGAACGATCTTGTTATTGTTGCAAGATGGCTGGAACCATCAAAGCTGGTAGAGTTTCTATTGAAAGCTTATCAGTCTCTTAATAAATAGGAACGGCCCTGTTCTATGTTATTGTGTTTGATGTTATTTGGTTTGAGGACTTACCAGTAGTTCATTAATTTTATTCTTGATCTGAGAAAAAAACTGGAAAAAGATCCCTCACAACCCAAACATATAATCACCATTAGAGGAACTGGGTATAAGTTTTTAGGGTAGTTGTGATTATTATTCTCTATCATTTACGGGTAAATGGCACAAAACGTACAGGGATAAGTTTTTTTGTTTTTGTTTTATTACCGTCTTTTTCAATCAGCAAAAGATACTGGACCATTGATTGTTCACCGACAGGTATAATCATTTTTCCGCCATCTTTTAATTGGTCTAAAAGAGGTTGTGGAACCTTCGATGGTGCGGCAGTTACAATAATAGCGTCATAAGGGGCATGTTCCTGCCAGCCATTATAACCATCTCCAATTTTTACTTTAACATTATTATAATTTTGTTTTATAAGTTTTTCTCTGGCTGTCTTTCCAAGTTCCTCCACTATTTCTATGGTATAAACTTCTTTAACAATCTTTCCCAAAATAGCAGCCTGGTAGCCTGAACCAGTTCCTATTTCAAGAACTTTATAATCAGGTTTCAGCTCCAGATTTTCAGTCATATATGCTACTATATAAGGCTGGGATATTGTCTGCTCATACCCAATGAACAAAGGATTATCATCATAAGCGTAAGACTGATATGCTTCCGGAACGAATAAATGTCTCTTAACCGATACCATTGCTTTTAAAACAAGTTCATCAGTGATGCCCCTGGCCCTTATATGGTTCCTCACCATCCTTTCCCGCTTAAGTTTATATGGGTCCTGTGTGGTATTTACCATTATAAGCAGACAAATTGACAATATTCCTGAAATTGCCTTAAACATTTAATTTTTATTACAATAATATTTCTTATAAAATTAAACCAAAAAAAGACATGAGTAAAGGAATTGACATAATAAAAATAGACATTTAATGAAAAGCAATAATTAGAATTATTCCTTTTGAGGGTTTTATAAACTTATTATTTTACAAATAAATAATTTTATTCGATAACATGATATTTGTCAGGTTTTTGTCGATTAATATATGTAACTTTATGTACACAAATTTTTGTTTAATAAAAATACGTAAATAGCAGATATAGTTGCATTTATATATATTTATTTGAGGGTTTTGTTAATGGTTATTAGAGTAAATAACGATAAACTATGGTAGCTCGTTTTAATTATCCATCCTGTGCCGAATGCAATATAAGGTACAAAACTTACTTCAATATATTATCTGAAGAAGATGTTGAGGATTTAAATCGTGAAAAAACCTGCACTTTTTATAAAAAAGATCAGGATATTTTTATCGAAGGCACAGGTTCCACCAGTGGGCTTTATTGTTTGTACAGTGGTAGAATTAAACTGTTTAAAAATGATTGTGATGGAAAAGAACATATTGTTCGTTTAATAGCTCCAGGACAATTATTTGGTGTCAAAGCACTTCTTGAGGGAATAAATTTTTCTGCCACAGCAAATGCCATCGAAGATTCCGTAGTGTGTTTCATTAACAAGAAGAGAATATTTTATTGGATCAAAAAGTATCCAAACCTGGCAAATAATATGCTGATGTCATTGAGTAGAATGTTAGATGAAGCTGAAAAAAGAATGACATCTGTTGCTCTTAAAAGTGTTAGAGAACGTGTGGCTGAGTCACTAATAATATTAGTAAATACCTATAACACAGGAGATGATTTAATGAATGTGCAAATTTCAAGATTTAATCTTTCCAGTTGCGTAGGATCAGCTACTGAAAATGTGATCCGAATATTATCTGATTTCAAAGATGAGAAACTCATTTCGGTTAATAGAAAAACAATCACTATTCTTAATATGCAGGGCTTATTGAAAGTCGCTAATATAATCTAATAGTTAACCCAATTCTATTCAATGCTTATAAGGGTGATATTTTTGAGAAATATCATAATAATAAATGAGAATAAGCATAAAAAAACATGATAATAAACATAAAAAATCATGATAACATTCATTGTGCTATCTGTTATTCCATCATAAATTTGAGATTCTATCACATTCATTATAAAAAAACCAGGTAATGTTTTTAGGGATTTTCATTTTATTTACACAATGAAAACGCCCCATTAAATGTGGAAGATAAATAGAAAAACTTATGAGGTTAGAATTCAAAAAACCGAATTGTATTGATTGTGAAGCAAGAACCAATTCTTATTTCAACAATTTGTCAATAATAGACCTCCGTGAATTAAATAGGGAAAAGACATGTAACTTATATAAGAAAAATCAGAATATTTTTTATGCAGGAACCAATTCCAACGGCATTTACTGTTTACAAAGGGGTAGAATAAAACTTTTCAAACAAGATATTACTGGAAAAGAGCAAATTATTCGTTTTATTGCTCCCGGACAATTATTTGGCCTCAAATCATTTATTGAAAGAGGGAATTATTCCGCTACATCAACTGCACTTGAAGATTCTATTGTATGTTTTATTAATAAGGATAAAATATTCAATCTGATGAGAATCTATCCGAATTTAACAAATTACATGCTTGTTTCTTTAAGCAAAATGTTAAATGATGCTGAAAGCAGAATGACTTCCATCGCACTCAAAAATGTGAGAGAACGTGTGGCAGAAGTACTGATAATTTTATTAAATACCTATAACACCGATGAGGAATCAATGGAAATAAGAATTTCTAGAGAAGACCTTGCAAATTGCGCTGGTTCAGCAACTGAAAATGTTATCCGTGTATTATCTGATTTTAAGCAAGAAAAGCTCATCTCAATCCGAGGAAAGATTTTAACAATTCTTAATATTAAAGGCTTACAACAAGTAGGAAATTTAATCACCTGAAATTACATTTGAAGAATTTTCAATTTGATAAAATCAATCTGCTAAAGGAAATAATCAGTTTATTGGCAAAGATTTTCTAACAGTATAGGTCATTTCAACTGTCAAATCACTTGCTCCAATGTTTTTTAAATAGAAAATTTATTTTACTTATCATTGTAAAAGCAAATATTATTTAATGGATCTGAATATATATCCACTATCAGACAATCAAATAATAATAAGTAAATCGCGTACTGTTCTTTTCAAACAATGCTTAGAACAATAAATAATTGAAAATTGGTAATTCTTACATAAATAAAAAGGGATTGAACCCATTGCAGTCATAGAAGGTATGAAAGTGAATAAATAATAAATAAAATAAATCCCTGTCAGATGAAAATATTAGTAAAACATTCAGTTACAATCATTTTAATCTTTTTTCTATTGCCATTTAGCATTATTGCCCAGAATAATACTTCTGGAACAGTTAAATATGAAAATGTAACCAAGTTTGCATACACAGATCCATCAGGAGGGCAATATACTGAATTTATGAAGACACTGCCAAAGTCAAAATCCATAACACAAATGTTGTATTTCGATAATGAGTCATCAGTTTTTGAAGAAGAAAATGTGGTTAAAGAGGAACTTTCAACCCAAATGAAAAAAGCAATGTATTTTAATAAAGCTGGTCAAACACCATCAACAGAAATCCAAAAGGTTTATTATAATTTTGAAAAAAACAATAAAATCGAACAAATATTATTTATGACCAGGATGTTTCTTATTGAAACTGATTTTGAAAAGAAAGACTGGAAAATTACCAGCGAGAGTAAAGAAATACTGGGATACAAATGCCAAAAGGCTGTTTCAAAAAATCAAAATAATGATATTATTGCCTGGTTCACAACAGAAATACCGGTTTCTGCAGGACCGGCAGAATACATCGGATTACCCGGGCTAGTGTTGGAAGTAAATGTAAACAAAGATCAAATGCTTATTACAGCGACATCAATAAACTTAATAACGCCAGACAAAAAACAAATTTCAAAACCTAAAGAAGGAAAGAAAATAAGTTCTGAAGACTTTGAAAAAACCAAAGCAAAAAAAATTAAAGAGTGGGAGAAGAATAAAAACAATAAGAATGTGAAAAAGATTATTGTAAAATAAGAAGTTGAAAATAATTTAGTAATATTTATATTGGCATTATTAATATTACAATAAACAATTGATAATGAAGAAAGTATTATTAACCATCCTAGGCATATTCATAACTGTTGTTTGTTTTTCACAGCACTCTGTTAAAGGTAAAGTAATAAGTGTTGATAACAAACCGCTATTTGCAGTTACAGTTGTGCTTCTGAATCCTGCAGATTCTACTATGGAGTTATTCGGAGTCACCAGCCAGACAGGAGAGTATGAAATAAAAAATATCAGGTCGGGTAAATATCTGATTCAATATGCTTATGTTGGTATGGAAACATTATATAAGGTAGTTGATATTCCCGTAAACAATGAAGGGAATATTGGGAATACTGTTATGAAATTTAAGCCTGTATCTATGGATGAAGTGGCTGTTGTTGCTGAATATATACCTATTCGTATCAAAAAAGATACAATAGAATTTAATTCAAAAGCTTTTAAAACAAAGCCAGATGCTGTTGTTGAAGAGTTGCTTAAAAAGTTACCTGGTGTTGAAATTGATAATGCAGGCAATATTAAAGCACTTGGTGAAAATGTGGTTAAAGTACTGGTTGATGGAAAAGAATTTTTTGGGAATGATCTGAAAGTAGCAACAAAAAATCTTCCGGCTGATGCCATTGATAAAGTTCAGGTTTATGATAGAAAATCTGATGCGTCTGAATTTACCGGAATTGATGATGGAGTGCGCGATCGTACCATAAATCTGATATTGCAGGATGATAAAAGAAAAGGTGTTTTTGGAGATGTTTTGGCTGGTTATGGTACTGAAGATCATTATCAGGCAAGTGGAAAAATATTTAGGTTTACCGATAAAATTCAGATTGCCGGACTGGGTATGTTTAATAATATTAATGAGTTTGGATTTAAAGGAGGAAACTTTGGAGAGAAGAATGAAGGATGGAATACAGCAGGAGCAGCCGGGTTGAATTTTTCCTATAATCCTAAACAATTTAACCGCTATTTTATGAGTTATCTGGGAAATGGAGATAAATCTATTTTGGAACAGGAAACATACACACAGAATTTTATTAATAGTAGCTCTTTTGATCAGGAAAATATTCTTGATCAAACAAGGCGGGATACTTCACATTCAATTACATTTGGTGCAAGAGCCAGGATAAATTCCAACCATAACCTTATTGTTAATGGTAGCATAAATCTTACAAACACAAATGTTGTTAGACAAACATTAATGGATAGGTTTATGAATGATTCTCCAATCAATCAGTTGATAAACTCAACTAATGAAGAAATAAATGGAATTAACGGATCTGTTAGTGGCTCATATGCTATTAAAATTAATGAAGAAACAACCCAGATACATAACAAATTTGGTTTATCCCTAAGTGATAATTTTTCAGGATCGACATGGAACAATACCATTAGATATTTTAATCCGGAAGAAATAGAAAATGTTAATCAATACAGAGATAATCAAATCAATCGTTTTAACTCAAGTTTTAGCTCTGGTTTAGTACAGAGATTAGGAAGACTGTGGTTTATAAGTCCTGATATTGGCCTTGGAATTAACAGAGAAGAACTTGATAGAAAACAGGGGATTCCAGGTATTGCCAATCAATCTGTTGATTCTCTACTTAGTCCTAACTTTCAGAGGAACAACAAATATTTTAGTTCAGGAGTATCAATTCAACGTAACACGGATAAGAATAGATTAAATGTGAATATCAGAGCTGAGTGGTCACAATTGGATAAGATTTTATGGGACAATTTAGAAGGCCAATCAAATTATTTCTATTTAAAACCTGGTATTTCTTATCAAACTGATTACAGACCGGGCAGGAGATTGACATTTCGATATAATACCGGGCTGAGAATGCCTTCTGCCAGTGAGCTATTGCCTGTAATGAACACAATTAATCCTCTTTCATTACATCAGGGAAATATAGATCTTGTGCCTGAATACAATCATAGTGTTAATATTGACTGGAGGATTTTTGATGAGTATTCATTTACATCCTTTTTTACAAGGCTAAATGGCCGTTACACAAAAGATAAAATCAATTTATCACGGACTATTAACGAAAGATTAGAGCAAATGTTGATTCCTGTAAATGTTCCGTGGAACTATAATGCAAGTGCATATTTTGATTTTTCAACTCCATTACGGCCATTGGGAATAGAAATTAATGCTACAATAAATGAAAATTTTAATCGTGGTATAAATGTTATTAATGAGGAAGATATTATTAATACCAACCTGACCCATTCTCTGGAATTGAGTATTAATAACCGTACAAAAAATAAATTGGATGCCAGCATTGGAGCTTCATTATCTATGACTGATTTCTGGTACTCAAACCAGGACTCCATTCAGAAAGATCTTAATAATACCTATTTTAATACCAGTTATTTTACTGATATTCGATACACTCCATCTGATAGCTGGAACTTTCGAATTACAGCTAATATTACCAATTACAATTCACAAAGTTTCAGGGAATCAATAAGTATCCCTCTGATTGGAGCTGAGATCAGTTATTATTTTCTTACAGGTAAACGGGCAGTTATAAGCCTGACTGCTGTCGATTTATTAGATAAAAATACCAGTCTAAGGCGTATTAGTGATGTAAATTATTTGATGCAACAAAAAACTAATATTCTTGGCCGCTATATTATGTTTTCATTCAAGTACAGGTTGAATAAGTTTGGAGGTTCCGCAGAAGGAAATTTTAAAAATAATTTGAATTGAATTGAAACTTATTCAGATTCTTCATTCAAACTTATTTATTATTCCTATTTTTAGCCTTTTTTAAAATCTGATATTACAAATTATGAAGAATTTTGCATTAGTTATTATTATAGTTTTAGTTGCTTTTAAAGTTGAGGCACAGGAAGATTGGAACCAATATCTGGGTCCCGACAGGAAAGCAAGCCTTAAGAATGCTAATATTTTAAGATCATGGCCTGAAGAAGGGCCAAATAAACTTTGGTCGTTTGAACTTGGACAAGGTTATGGAGGAGCCAGTATTATTGGTGATGAAGTATTTGTGCTTGACCGTATTACAGGGAAAAAAGATATTCTTCGTTGTATTGATTTAAATACAGGAGAAGAAAAGTGGCAGTATGCTTACGATGCCCCCGGTGAAATTCCATACCCCGGTTCACGTGCAGTTCCAACTGTTGATAATCAATATGTATGGACTGCTGGCCCATTTGGTCATTTTACATGTGTAAGCCGTGAAACACATCAAGCTGTTTGGTCACATAATCTGCTTAATGATTTTGATGCAAAATTGCCCAAATGGGGTGTTTCTCAATCACCAGTCATTTATAAAGATCTGATAATTGTAGCGCCACAGGGAAACAAAGCTGGCGTGGTTGCTTTTAATAAGCTGAATGGGAAAGTAGTATGGGAAAGCCGAAAGCTAACCGGCCATAATGCATATGTTTCGCTTGTTCTGGCAAAAATTGACGGAGTTGATCAGGTTATTATAATTAGCCCATATGACAAGAATGATTCAGAGACCAGTGCTGAAGTTGTAGCATTTAATGCATCAGATGGAACTGAACTTTGGAAGTACCTGGGACTCAGGTCATTTTTAACAATTACCCCTCCAACTGTAATTGATGACAACAGGATCTTTTTAACCGATTGTTCTTATAATGATAAATATGGCCCGGTTTCGATTATGCTTGATATAAAACGAAAAGACAATAATTTTACAGTCACAGAATTATTTAAAACAGAAAAAGCAGGAAATAAAATGCATCCTGCTGTTTTATTCGAAAATCATTTATACATGAATAATAACGGACGGCCAAGCCAGATGACATGTATGAATCTTGATGGTGAGGTTTTATGGACAGAAAATACCAGTCCTAATTTTGGACTTGGCGCCTTGATCCTTATCGATGGATTAATTATGAACCAGAATGGAAAAAACGGAGACCTGTATCTTATAGATCCTTCTCCATCTGCTTATAAAGAAATTGCAAAAGCATCTTTATTTAAGAATCAAAAACCGCAGGCATGGTCACCCCTTGCTTTCAGTAAAGGGAAGTTACTTATTCGGAATATGGAAGAAATGCTATGTATCGATATTCAAAATAGGTAAGTATATCAGGCATTTCGCCTGAATAATTAATCACGTATGCAACGAACTGAAAAAGCATAACTGCTGTAATAGCTAAACCGGCGTACCCCCTCATCATTATAGTACAGATAACGATCCCAGTTGTAATTCATTTTTTCAATTGAAGATGACCAAAAATCTGCGCTATAGCCAATTCGATGAAAATTACCATCGTCGAAACGGTAACCTCCCGGAAGAGCATTAAATCCGCTACTGTTGTCACCATTACCATTATTAACCCAACCCGTGGCAGACTTAAGTTTTTTCCCCACAAGCCCGGTATAACGATATCCAATATCATTAATATTTGAAGAACTCATTCCTAAATATTTTTCCAGAATTTTCCATTCATCATCACTGGGTAAATGCCAATCTGAAGGGCAGGCAGTTTTGGCAGCTTCACAGTTATATAATACACCGTATGTTTTAAAATTTTCAGTAGATGTTGGTGAAGGAGCATTGGGAGCATCATAATAGCCATAAACATAATAATATTTATAAAATTGTGAACCAATGGAGGGTGGACTGGCTTCAGGCAAAAAGGCCAGATTTTCTGCCATCCATGTTTGGTCGCCAATATGAACATAATTATATATTTTCTTATCACGGTAGTCAGTAAAAACCCCATCAGGAGTTTTCCCAAAATCATCAACTGTATCTATATCATCAATACAACTTGTAAAAGAAAAAAATAGAATAGTAAGAAATGAAAAAGTTAAAAACCGTAGAGATATAAAAACCTTCATGATACTAAGGTTAATTGATATTTACCAATCAATATTGGGATACCATTTGCTCCAGATCTGTTGGAAAACTCCGTTATTCAATATAATGTTGTATGCATTTTCCCAATCCTGAATATATCCATCATCTGTATCAAGTGAGAATGCAAAATAACTTTCTCTTGAGCAAAGCACAATATTTTTACTAACATCATCAACAGTTAATCCGGCGTTTTCTGCAAGAATATTAATAGAAATATTGTTTAATACTGCCGCGTCAATTTCGCCATCAATTAGTTTCTGAAAAACTTCTGAAGGAGTTGCCCAGGTTTCATAATTAGTAAATCCTTCAGCTATAAGTTGTTCCTCAGATGCCCATGCGGTTACAGTACCAATATTTTCTAATTGTTTGGCATCATTTAATGTTTGGATTTCAAAAGAAGAACCTGCTTTAACATAAAAACAATAATCAATTTTACAAATAGGGCCAACCCATCTAAATCTGTCTTCTCTGATGCTTGTGCGCATAGTGCTAAAAGTCATCGTGTTTGGGACAAATTCTGTTTGGTAAAAAGCATTTGGCCAGTTGGTAAATATTATATTTTCCGGGATATTTAATTCAGACATTATAGCCCTTAATATATCAATAGTACTTCCTGACAGAATATCATTTTGATTTAAAAAAGTTTCGGGAGGATTCTCTTCTGTAAACATAACAATTCGCCCGGGGGCTTTAATTTCATTTACATATTCATCGGTAATTTGTTGAATGATTCCTTCATCTTTCATGCGATCAATTTCATTCTGCCAGCTTTCAACTATGTCTTTTGATACTTCTTTGGAGAATGCAATATATCCCTGGCCTGTAAAAGCTGTAAAAAGGTTTTTTAATAATGAGACATTGAAAGACATATCCTGAGCAATAGCCTTAATAGACATATATACATCGAATATAACATCAATTTTTCCTTCATAAAGCTCCTGTATTGCATCAGAAATTGAGTTAAAATATGTCAGATTTTGAAAGCCTTCATTTTCAAGGACTTCAGCTGTTGAGTATCCTGTAATTACACCAACAGAACTTATACTTTTTGCATCATTGTAATTAGAAATGTTATATTCTGTGTTTTCCAAAGCAACAAATCCTGAATTTAATATTGCAACCGGGCCAGCCCATTGAAAAAGATACTTTCTGTTTTCAGTATAAGATGTAGTAAAAAGAACAACATTATCATTATTCTTTAATTTGTTCATAGCTGCTTCCCAATCCGAACTAATTTCAATACTATTATCAAGTCCCCGGGAATCAAGTATGTTTGCTACAATATCAAAACAAATACCCTTTTGTTCTCCGTTTTCAGTATAGTTGAATGGTTTGAATTCTTCAGTAAGAATTTCTAAGTCATTTTCTTCATTTACTTTAAACCATTTTTCACAAGCTAATAACGAAATAATAAATGAAATAATTAATATTACCCGAATTGATTTCATATTGTTTTATTTTACCAATCAATATTGGGATACCATTTGCTCCAGATCTGATGGAAAACTCCATTATTCAATATGCTGTTGTATGCACTTTCCCAATCCTGAACATATTTTACATCGGTATCAATAGAAAAAGCTAAAAAATTCTCTCCTGAGGATAATGTAAATTCGTTTCGTACAGCATTAATATTTACTCCGGCACCTTCAGCCAGATCTTTTATTGAAATATCGTTTAATACTGCAGCATCAATTTCACCATCAATAAGTTTCTGAAATACTTCTGAAGGGGTAGACCAGGTTACAATATTAGTGAATCCTGCATCTCTAAGTTGATTCTCTGATGACCAGGCCGTCATTGTACCAACACTTCCTAATTGTTTGGCATCATCGAGCGATTGGATTTCAATAGAAGCACCGGCTTTAACAAAGAAACAATAACTTTTTTTACATACAGGCCCAACCCATTGAAATAAATCTTCTCTGCTGGTTGTCCGCAAAGTGCTAAAAGTCATGACATTAGGAAGAAGTTCGATTTGTGAATAAGCATTGGTCCAGTTTGTCAATTCTATATGTTCAGAAATATTTAATTCGTCCATTATTGCTTCAACTATCTCTATTGAACTTCCTGTAAGCTTACCATCCTGATCAACATAGTTTATTGGAGGATTTTCTTCTGTAAAAAGCAATAATTTACCCGGTGCGGTTACATTACTGATATATTCATCGTATATCTGTTGTACAATACCATCATCTTTCATGCGGTCAATTTCTTCCTGCCAATCCTGAACTATATCTTCTGAAATGCCTTTTGAAAAAGCTATATAACATACACTTGTGTGTCCGGTATAATTATTTTTCAGGACTTCAACATCATAACCCAGATCTAAAGAAGCTACCTTAAGCAGATTATAAACTTCAAATATCGCATCAATTTTTTCTTCATATAATTCCTGAAGTGCATCAGAAATTGAGTTGAATTCTTTTAAATTCTGAAAACCCTCATCATTAAGTATTTGTGTAGTAGGATACCCGGTTATAACTCCAATAGTTGAAAGTTCTTTTGCGTCATCATAGCTGGAAATATCAATTGCTGAATTTTCCAAAGAAACAAAACCAGCATTTAATATTGCTATAGGGCCTGCCCATTGAAAAAGGTCTTTTCTTTCATGGGTTATGGCAGTAGTAAAAAGAACAACATTATCACTGTTTTTTAATTCCTTCATTGCATCGTCCCAGCTATCACTAATCTCAATGTCATTATCGAGATAGCGTGAATCAAGAATGTTTTGAACAATATCAAGAGAGATACCTTTTTGCTCGCCGTTTTCAGAAAAACTGTATGGTTTTAGCTCTTCACATAAAATTATTAAATCTTTTTCAGAATCCTTACTAAACCATTTTTCACATGATAAAACAGATAATAAAATTGCTGCAATTAATAGTATTCTTAGAGATTTCATTTTGGTATTTTTATATTAGTAAATTAAGTATTATTTATACACAGGTGTAGTCAATACAAATTTAATTATTTTTAATTGATTAGTAGTATATTTACTTTAAAATGTAAACTGTTAATTGTGATGCTTTCCCTTAGATTATATACACTATTATTTTTCATATTTATTTTTACATTTAATTCAACTGCTCTGCAATTAGAATTAACATTACCAGTATATAAAATTGAAATAGATCAGCATTATTTAGATGTTTTAAATTCAAATCCAACAGAGGATATATATTATCCTGCCAAATTTGATTTTGACACTATCAGTTATACATGTGATGTTAGATTCAGGGGGGCTACTGCCCGTGAATTGCCAAAAAAAAGCTGGAAAATTCAGTTTAAGAATAATCAAAATATCTTTATTGCTGAAGAACTCAATTTAAATGCCGAATACCGGGATAATTCTTTAATGCGAAATTATTTAATTATGAATCTTTTCAAATTCCTGGGATATCCGGCATCAGAAGTGAAATTTGTTAACTTGTTTGTTAACGATGAATACAAAGGTGTTTTTGTCCAGATTGAACAGGTTGATGAGAATTTTCTTTATAGAAATGATATTGAATCAGGAGACTTATTCAAAGGTGTTAATCATGGAGCAAATATGTCTCCAATAGTAAATTATCAAAACTATTTAACAAACTGGGAACCAAAAATTGTATCTTCAGATAGTTATATAAAATTACAGAAATTTTTTAGTAAAATATATTATTGGACAAAGGAAGATTTTAATGAAAATATTAATGATATCATTAATATTGATAACATAATTAATTATTTTGCTGTTATATTTTCTATTGCAAGTACTGATTGTTTTACAAAAAATATATATTTAAACCACAACTTAAAAACCGGGAAATATGAACTTTTTCCCTGGGATAATGATGCTTCATTAGGAAATATATGGACAGGAGAATATTCCCCCTGGTTAATTAATACCAAAAAATTTTCCGCTTTTGATAATCAGGTCTTATTCAGACGATTATTAGAAAATACTTTGTGGAAAAATGAATTCTCCATTAAGGTTAATAGAATTATCTCTGATGGTTTTTCATATTTAAGAAGTGTAATTGATTCTACATATGAGATTATAAAAAATGATTATTATCTGGATCCTGAGAAAGGATGTTCTAATGATGATTTTGAATCGGATATAACAAATTTACACACATTTCTTGAAGGTAGAGAAAATGCCTTGTCAGGCTATTCCGCTAATGATGTAAACAGCCTATATGATGTTGAAATTTTTGATGGATTGATTTCCCCTGATGATACAATAATAAGTATTAATGTAAAATCGGAGTTGCCTCAGAGTGTGTATTTTAAATATGTTTTAGATTTTGATCCTCATATATGGGGCGATCAATATGATTTGATGTCATTGGAACTATATGATGATGGTAATCATAATGATAAGGCTGCTGGAGACTTAATATATGGAAATTCATTGGATCCATCCGACTTGCCAGATGAAATTATGCCGGTATTTTTCAGATCTGAAGATAATCTCGATTATCCATATAATGGTGTATTTCTAATTAATCAGACAATAAACAGAACAATTTCTTTAACATTAAATAATTTAAACAATACAGATATTAGAGAATTCCTGGAAATCAAAGAAATATTTACTTATCAAAATAAATATTGTATTCAGATAAAAAATAACAGTTTTGAATATGCAGATATTTCATTTTGCTATATTCAATCAGGAGAATATTTCAATATTTTTTCTTTTCCTGGTGAAACTATTATACCTCCAATGGGAAGTATTATCATAAGTTCAGACAATTCCTTTTCGGAAAATTATTTTCCGCAATTTAATTCTATTGGAAATTGTTTTTTCGAGCTTGCCACTAATGATACTATCAGGCTTTTATCTCCAACATTAAATGAAATAAGCTCACAATTTATTTATCCTACAATAATTGAATATGTGCCAAAAAGAATTGTTATTAATGAGATAAATTATAATTCAAGTGTGATTTTTAATACCGAAGACTGGGCTGAATTATATAATCCCAATGATTATGGTGTTGATTTATCAGGGTGGATATTTAAAGACAGTCAGCACGATAATACATTCATTATTCCTCAAAATATTTTTATTCCGGCTAAAGAATATATTATAGTCTGCAATGATTCAGATCGTTTTTCATCAAAACTGCCCTTTATTGATAATATTATAGGAGATTTTGATTTTAACTTAAGTGGAAGTGGAGACATGGTTTTATTATATGATAATTGTGGAGTACTAATTGATTCGGTGAATTATGACGACAAAGATCCATGGCCGGAAAGAGCTGACGGACTCGGAGCCACACTTGAATTGAAAAGTCCGGATCTTGATAATAGCCTTGCTGAAAGCTGGGTTGCTTCTGATGACTATGGTTCACCAGGGGAAATAAATCCATATTATAATAACACAAATGATGAAATGCTTCATGATGTCCGGTTTGACATTTATCCCAATCCCTTCATTTCCAGCACTTCAATCTCTTTTAGTGTAAATAAACCTGATCAAATTGATCTGACAATCTATAGCTCACAAGGCAAATTTATAGAAAAATTAATCTCTAAAACTCTTCTTCAAGGGCAACACACCGTTAATTGGAGACCAAAAAGTATTGATTCGGGAATTTATTATGCAATTTTAAAAATTGGGAATTCACAGGTTTATAACAACCGAATTGTATATGTGAAATAAAAATTCTATGGGACTGAAATTTAGTAAATTACTAGTTGTTTTATTACTTTTTTCAAGAGTATATTCACAAACTATAGACAGTATTAGTATAATTTGTCCAAATGAGGTTGGTGTCGGTAGAGATATCCCAATTGCTCTGTTATTTTATAATGATGGTGTAATTAACAATCATATTACAGCCAGTTATATAATAGAATCGGATAATTCAATAATTGGTGATAGTATTATAATGGTGAAAAAGGGTGTTGGAACACTTACCACAAGAATAAACACCCCCGGAATAACAGAATTGAAGATTCAAAATACATCCTTTGGAAAGTTTATTAATGTAGTTGATGAAATACAGATTAATAATTTAGAAGGAGAATTAAATGATAATACTATTCTATTAGAAAATTCAAACTATAGGATAACTAATGATCTGATTATTCCGGAAAATGTTATACTATCAATACCTAAAGGCGTTACATTTCTTATAGATCCGGAGGTTAATATTGTTGTTTATGGGGAAATACAGATAAATGGAGAATTGAATACTCCTATTGTTTTTGGAAGTTATTATCCGAATCAAGCCTGGGGAGGGATAAGGTTAATAAACAATCCGGATACTTTATTCATGAAATATGGCTTTTTTATTAATGGAGGTGGTAATAACAACTACGTTTTTGGGCACTCAGATAGTCAGCCGGTTATCAAAATGGAAAATTCTATTATTGAATTAAATAATTGTTATTTTTTCGATAATGTTGGGAAAGCTTTAGGAAGTCAATCGAGTAGAATTTTTATATCAGATTGTATTATTTCAAGATGTGATACAGGTGGTGAGTTTGGAAATAGTTACCTTAATATTAACAAATCTTATATAATTGATATTCCAAATAATGATAGTATTTATTTAGATGATGATAACGATGGTTTTTATTTTAGTAATGTCCATCCTTCCGGAGATCCATCAATAGTTGAAAATAGTTTTTTTATTTCCGGGAAAGATGATGCAATTGATCATAATGCTGCTAAACTGGAAATAAAAAATTGTTGTATAGAAAATTTTATGCACGAAGGTATTGCATGTTCAAATGCAAACTGGGTGAATGTATTTAATACACTAATTATGAATTGTGGCCAGGGTATTGAATCCGGTTATGGTACACCAGTGGTTACTGTAGACCATTGTGTTTTGCTTGATAATGAAGTTGGTTTTAGATTTGGAGATGGATATGATTGGGGATGTAATGGATCTTTAACAATAACCAATAGTATTACTTACAACAATATAGACAATATTATGAATTTCGACATATTATCGGGAGGGCCTGTTGAAAATGGAATAATGATCAGTTATTCAATCACAAATGATGAAGATTATAATAATTATTTAGGGTGTTTCCCGGGCATACCATTATTTGATGAAAATTATCAACTTTTAGATGAATCACCTGGTTTTGGGTGTGCAAATGATAATACAAATATTGGATTATTCGATTCAGATAATCCTGAGAGTAGTATTAAGGAGTATTATATTTCTTGCAATCCGGAAGATTTTGATTATTTATATCAAAATTATGAACAAGATTATTATATACCAATTACAATTACACACAAAGGGGTGTCATTAAGTCAAGCCAGAATGAGAATTCGTGGATCAGGCACTCGAAGTCTTCCAAAAAAGTCGTTAAAAATACAATTAGACGGCAATTTAAATTCAGATAGCGTTAAGGTATATAATTTTAATGCTGAATATGAGGATAAAAGTTATATACAGCAATATATTCTTAGTTCTTTAATGAAAGAATCAGGGCAATATTGTTTTAATGCTGAATATGTAAGATTATACCTTAATACTGAATATCTGGGTCTTTATTTAAGTGTAGAAAATATTGATGAAGATTTTCTTATTAACAGGGAAATCGATCCAAATGGGAATTTATATAAAGCTACAATGGATGGTGCCAGTATGAGTATTTATGACAATATTTATTATCACTGGGAGAAAAAAACAGGAACAGATAATAGGGATGATTTACAGGAAATAATTGATGGAATTAATACAGTTAGTTCAGACGATTATTATCAGTTTTCCCAATTATACTTCGATTATGATAAAATGATTAATATTATTGCTGTGAATTTATTAACCCGGAATTATAGTACATACTATCATAACTATTACCTTTTTCATGATATAAATAACTCTGATAAATGGTTCATGTTGCCATGGGATTTGGATAAGGCATTTTTATATTATGAGCATAATACTTTGTACCACCATACCTCAAAGTATTGGGCGCCAGATAATCCTTTTTTAGAAAGGGCTATATTATGTGATACAATATTTGATGATATAAAAACGCGGATTGATGAACTTTATAATACAATTATTAATGATGAAGTTGTTTCTCCAATAATTGACAGCCTTAGTAATTTGATTTATAATTCTGTTCTGGAAGATAAAACTGATAATATTGAAACAATCGAAGAATGGTATGAAAAAATTGAGGAATCCAGGGGAGCTTTTAATGTTAGATATAATAGTCTGCAAAATCAATTTAACAACCTGCCAAAATCTTTTAAACTGGAAAGAACCAAAAATCGATATAATTATTCTGAGGATATACTTTTTAAATGGTCGCCTACATCTGATCCAAATGGCAATGAAATTTTATATACTTTATTTTATGGTAAAAATATTAATTTAGATGATGGTACAGCTAACGTAATTGCATCAATAAGAGACACATCATATCTTATTACAGAAAATTTGGATGAAGGGAAATATTATTGGAAAGTAATTGTTAGAGATGGAAATTACTCGATAGAGGGATACGATAATTATAATATTTTTTATATAAGCAATTCATTAAATAATGTGGTTATTAATGAGATTAATTATAATTCGCATGTGGATTTTGATACTGGAGACTGGATAGAGTTATACAATAATTCGGACGAAAGTATAAATATATCAGATTGGAAATTCCAGGATGATGATGATTCTCATATTTACATGTTTCCTGCAGGTACCATTTTAGGACCACGAGCTTATCTGGTTTTATGTAATGAATTACCTACGTTTCAAAACTTTTACCCGGAGATTACAAATTGTTTAGGGGATTTTATTTTTGGCTTAAACGGATCAGGAGAATTGATCAGGTTATTTGATAATACAGGTTTATTAATTGATTCATTGGTATATGATGATGAGCCTCCCTGGCCTGAAGAAGCTGATGGTACAGGATATGTATTGGAATTAATTGATCCTGATTTTGATAATTCGATAGCTAGTAGCTGGATTTCATCTACATTGCACGGGTCACCTGGAAAGCCTAATCCTTCAATCAATTCAATTCAGGATAAAAACACTCATCATGCACAATTATTTCAAAATTTTCCTAATCCATTTAACTTGACCACAAATATCAGATACTCCTTAACAAAAGGATCAAGAATAGAACTGATATTTTATAATATTATGGGGGAAATAATTCATGAATTTAAACCGGGTTTTATGTTATCAGGAGAGTATAACTATTTTTGGAATACCAGTGAATTCTCCTCCGGTATTTATTATTATAGTTTAAAAGTAGATGGGGTTATTTTTCAAACAAATAAAGCAATTAAAATGTAAAGATTTGTAAGAACTTATTCCAGACAAAAAATTAACCGGCTCTTTATTATTGCTTAGCTCTAAAGAACCGGTTAAAACATCCCAAAAAAAATCCCATTAAAAAAAATCAATTGCGCTTAATCATTAATGTATTCTTGTCAAACATTGAACACTTATTAGACAACCTAAACAATAAAAATCCCTTACTCGTTATATGTAATATTTTTGTTGCAGTTAATAATTTGAGCTGGTGTTGACAAAAACAATAATAATATTGATTTAATATAAAGATTATTTAATTCATTTTTTTTATAGTTTTACTGCAGATAAAAAAACATATGAAAAAAGGAAAATATTGGATTTTATTAGGGTTAATTTTTTTAATTGCTATAAATACTGCAATAGCTGAAAAAGTAAAAATTGAAACAGCCAGAAAAATTGCAAATAACTGGTATAAATATCATTCTACATTAAAAACTCAGGATTTTGAAGAAATAAATGTAAGAACTTATAGTTTTTCCGGACAAGAAGCACTATATATTTTTGAATATTCTCCAACCGGGTTTGTCATTGTTTCTGCAGATAATAAAGCTATACCGGTATTAGGATATTCTTTTTCATCAAAGTTTTTATTAAATGAGGGATTTGAACCTTTAAATAATTGGCTTGATATGTATAGTAAGGAAATATATGAAGCCGGAAAAAATAAATCTGCTGAAACAAACCCGCAATGGGAGCAGATATTAAATAATAGGCTCAAGTATAGTTTGAAAAGTGAAGAAGTTCTGCCATTGGTGCAAACAACATGGAATCAGGCTGGTGCATATAACAATTTTACACCTGTAGATAATGGTACTCATACTCCTGCCGGTTGTGTTATTGTGGCAATGGCACAGATAATGAAATACTGGGAACATCCGCTTAAAGGAACAGGATCTTCTTCTTATTATCATAGTGATTATGGTACATTATCTGCCAATTATGATACTACATATTATGATTGGGATAATATGCCTCTTCATAATTCTAATGATAATATTGCATTTCTTTTATATCAACTGGGTGTATCGGTGAAAATGAATTATGGCCCTGACGGATCAGGTTCTAATTTATCAAGGGCAAGAACCTCATTTGAAAATTATTTTGATTACAAACCCGGACATATACGCTTACTTACCAAAGCTAACTATAGTTTCGATCCTTCAAGATATCAGTATATATTAAAAAATGAGTTGATTAATGGCCGGCCAATGGAACATCGTGGCAGCAGTGAAACAGCTGGGCATGCTTTTGTTTTTGATGGATACAGTGGTGATTATTTTCATGTTAACTGGGGATGGGGAGGAAGCTCGGATGGTTATTTTACTACAGCAGCATTAGGAGACTATAGTATCGGGCAAGCCTGCCTGGTTGGTATTCAACCATCAGATGTAACAATTTACGACAGACCATTTGATTTAACTGCTGCCGCATCTAATAATCGTGTTTATTTAAAATGGACAGCTGTACAATTATTTGGGGGATATGAGACTTTTAGTTTTGATCATTATAATATATATAGGGATGGTGTGTTAATTGGAAATTGTGAAGAAGATTCATATGTTGATTCATTAGTAGTTAACGGTGAAAGCTATTCATATTATGTTACTTCATATTATTTCGGAGAAGAAAGTGGTGAATCATTTTCATCAGGCAATGTAAATGGTGAACCCTGGCCAGGATTTGAGCTTCCCTATTTTGAAGACTTTGAAGAAGGTAATCAAGGTTGGACAATATTGAATTCAAGTTATGGTTTTAATTGGGGCGATTCGGATTTTTTAAATATGGGGGATGGTAATAGTTCAAATTACATTGGAGCAAATTCAGGTACTGCCGGAGAAAAACACGTTGCCGATAATATGACTTCATGTAGTTTAGATCTTTCACAATATTCTAATGTTGCCCTGAAATTTGATTATGTTCTGAGAAGATGGAGTGATTTTGATCATTTGAAAGTTCTTTATAAAAATTTTGAAAGTGCAGAATGGATAGAAATTGAAGATTTAAAACCAACCGGAAACTGGAGCAGCTGGACAACAAAAGCATTATATTTGCCTGAAGAGGCATTAACAGATAATGTACAGATTGCTTTTTCTTATGATGATAATAATGAGGTCGGATATGGGGCAGGAATTGATAATGTATATATTTATGAAGTTGTGAATCCTCCTGTTCCTGAATTTTACGCAAGTGCAACTGAATTATGTGTAGGAAATGAAGTTATTTTTAACGATGAATCAACAGGTGAAATCGATTCATATTTTTGGGACTTTGGCAGCAATGCCACTCCATCAACAGCTGATACCAGAGGGCCTCATACAGTTACATATGGTAGCGCAGGAAACAGAACTGTTAGCCTGATATTAAATAATCTGGATACAAATATCAAAACAGACTATTTAAAATTATATTCCACACCAAAAGCCAATTTTATTTTTTATCAAAATGATCCTGTAGTCAGTTTTTATGACCGGTCGCAAAATGGATTAAACTATTATTGGGATTTTGGTGATGGAACTGCAGGTGAAGGTGAGGATATTGAACATATCTATGAATCGAGTGGTACATATATTGTTAATGAGATTGTTTCAAATGGATATTGCAGCAATGATACAGCTCAACAATCTGTTTCTGTAATTGGAAGCGGAGTATATAATCCAGATATAGAGAATATTATGACAATATTCCCGAATCCAAGTAAGGGAATATTTAATTTAAGATTGTCAACAATAATAAATAAGGATATTAATATTAATATTTATAATTTATCAGGAGAAAAGGTATACCAGGAATATGTTTCAGAGATGAATGAAAAAGTTTTTCATAAAGTTAGTTTAGGTAATAAATTCAAGGGTATATACTTTATTAAGATTAGTACAGGTGAAAAAATAATAACTAAAAAAATTGTTGTCCAATAAGCATAACAAATTATTTTTATAGTTATAGAAAATAAACATCCCCAAAAATCACACTTACATCTCAAAAAACAGCATTTGCTGTTCATGCATTAGCATTTAATGTGTTCATATACGTACATCAGTTGTTTCAAAACCGTTCGTAGGTAGAATGTTAATATTTATCTAACAATAGTCTAAATAGACTGAGGTACAGGAATTAAGGCATAATGGCATAAACTTTGAATTCTTGGAAGGTTATATGGATTAATATATTTTGGGAAAGAATAATAAATATAGAATAATTATTATTATCATGATGTTGCTTTCTTCATCATGGAATCATTTATTAGCAGATACTGTATCTTATGAAAAGGCGAGCAAACTTGCAACTAACTGGTACAGGTATTTTGCCCCACAGGAACAAAAATCAGGAAGTATTGCTTCTTATTTGACTTCAGGGAATGATTTAAATAAAACCATTTATATATTTTCCTTTACTAGTGGTGGATTTGTAATTGTTTCAGGTGAAGATATGCTTACTCCGGTATTAGCATATTCTTTTAATTCGGATTACCAGGAAGAAGCTCCGGCAAATACAGCAATTAATAATTGGCTAAAAAACTTTAGCAATTTAATCGATAATAAATTAAGACTAAAAACTTTTTACAATAAAAAAGACCCTAAATGGGAAGAATTCCTTTTGAATGATTTTTCCAGATATAATAAAAAATCTATTGACGAGGTAAAGCCTCTTATTACTGCTAATTGGGGTCAGGGAGATGGATGGAATAAATATTGCCCTGAAGATGCAGGAGGAAGTGGCGGGCATGCCGCAGTTGGATGTGTTGCAGTTGCAATGGGACAGGTAATGAATAAATGGAAACAACCTGCTTCCGGATCAGGATCAAAATCTTATGAAAGTTATTTATATGGAAATATTTATGCAGATTTTGAGAATACTAATTATCAATGGTCCGGTATGAATGATTTGTCGCCAGATGATTATAATTCTTTATTGTTATATCATTGTGGAGTTTCTATAGGAATGGTTTACGGCCCGAATAATTCATCAGCTGATACATATTCATTACCAGCAATTGCCTTTTCAGAATACTTTGATTATAATTCTGAAATAGTTTATAAAAAAAGATCAGACTATTCTTTGGAAGTATGGGAAGATATGGTTAGAAACGAATTAATATGTGATATTCCACTGATATACAGAGCACAAGACGCAACCACAAAAGGTGGACACGCCTTTAATGTTGATGGTTATCAGAATGAATTTTTTCATATTAACTGGGGCTGGGGTGGTAAGCGAAATGGATATTTTCTTCTTGAAATACCTGTTGCCGGACAATGGGAGTTTTCATTAAATCAGGGAGCTGTTTTTGGAATTTATCCAAACAGTCATTATGTATACCATAGGCCGGAAAACTTAACAGTTAATCCAAAAATTAGCAGAATTGAATTAATATGGGAAAAGCCCTTAAAGAATGATCAGGATTATTATAATGTTTATCGTAATAATATACTAATTGATACAACAGTACAACTTTCATATATTGATAATAATGTTGAAGAGGGTATAGAATATCATTATTATATAACAGCTGTTTATGATAAAAACAATTTGGTTGAATCTGCAAAATCCAATGTTGTATTTGCTAGTTTGACAATTTCAAAGGACTTACCGTATTTTAATGATTTAAATGGAGAATTAATTGATTGGAAGATTAATGGTGGAAATTATAAATGGAATTTATTCAATAATAATTCAGGCAGATACCTCGCATGCAGGCCTTTTACAAACTCCGGATTTCAGGGAAATAGGGGAAATATTAAAGATAGAATAATATCACCGCATTTCGATTTAAGCAATTGCAAATCAGTTAGTCTGTCGTTCGATTATGTTTATACATATCTAAAATACCATCAAAAATTTGAGATTTATTATCGATCTAATGAAGATACGGATTGGGTCAAAATAGTAAGTCCTGAACATACTGACTATTATTCAAATATTAATTGGGAGAATATAAGTATTAATATACCAAAAGAGGCATTAACATCTGAGATGCAAATTGGCTTTTATTATGAAAGCGGAATAACTCCCCTGGAATATTCAGAGATAAATCAGAAAATCGGAGATGAAATAATTGGAATTGGCATTGATAATATTAAAATTTCTGATAATGGAGCTTATCCACCTGTTTCCGATTTTAAATTGCAAAATTCTAATGGGCGGATATTATTAAATTTTCAAAAACCACCAAACAATACAGATTGTGATATTAAAATATTCCGAAATGACATTTTAATTGATATTGTTGATGGAAATAATTATTTAGATAATAATGTAATTAAGGGATTGCAATATTCATACTACATTATTGCTGATTACGATGGTAAAGAATCTTCAAGATCAGAAATATTAGAAATTACAGCCTGGGATACTGAGAATATTCCATATTCAGAAAATTATGAAGAAAGTATTGGAGGTTGGATCAAAAAAGAGGGCCCAGTTAATTGGACTTTGAATAATAATGATAACTCTGATATATTTTCTGCAAACCGGACTAATTACCTTCATTCAAATAATTTGGGGCAATCTGAGTATCCATTTGAAAATATCATTATTAGCCCTGGAATAGAGATGTTAAATAAACAAGATTTGTTATTGTCTTTCGATTATATACTATTTAAGAATGAGAAATTTGAGGAGTTCGGAGTGTATTATCGTACTCCAAATGAGTATTTCTGGCACAAAATAAAAGATATTAAAACAAATGGTGACTGGGATTCATGGACAAGAGAATATATTGAACTTCCTGAAAAAGTAAAGAGCAGTTTTACTCAAATTGCCTTCAAATATTCCTCTGGCGTGAATAAAAATAAGAAGTTGGCAGGAATAGATAATGTGAAAATAGAAGAAATTAAGAGTAATTCATCACCCGTGAATTTAAGATTCTTTAGAATTAGTAATGTTGTTGATATTCTTTGGGATGGAGCTGCCGGATTACAAGCTGATTATTATAAAATATATAGAAATGATTCGTTGATTGGTACAAGCAATGAAGCAAAATATAGAGATAAACAATATATTCCGGGGAATTATTATACATATAGGGTTTCTGCTTTTTATCATGATTTCAAGGATTTGGAATCAAAGCCATCTGATCCATTAAATATTTATGTTGATATTCCTTATAAACAAGATTTTTTAAGGATTAATAACAGTTGGTCAATAAATAATACAAAAGGTTATTATAAATATTCTCCTGTATATTCAGACCCTAATGAGAATCTGGTGAATGAAACCGGATTTATATATTATGGTTTGGGACATGATAATATCATGTATTCAGATAGAATAATTTCACCTCTTTTTGATCTTTCAAAAAATAAAGATGCTTTAATAAGATTTGATTATACATTTATTACTGACAATTCTAACAATAATTTGACAATTGGATACAGAATTTCACCTACAGAAGAATGGAAAAACTTCTTTGTACTACCACAAACAGATAATGCAAGAATTTACAGGTCAATAGTAATTGATATCCCCGCTGAGGCAAAAACTATTGGCACTCAATTTTCTGTCTATTTTAATAATGAGAATAATAGCCAAAATTCAATTGTCAGAATTGACAATTTTGAAATAAAAAAGTTTGATAATAAGGAATCTCAAATCGAATTAATATCTGATTTTACAAACGGGAACGCAAATTTAAGTTGGAATAGTGATGAGATTGAAAATGTAGAATATTATAATGTTTATCGAAATTTAAAGCTTGTTGGACAAACAAAAGATAATTATTTTATAGACAGTACAATTCGTTCAGATAAAACATATTATTTTACTGTACGGTCTTGTACAAAAAGAGATAATATTGGATCAGTGCCATCTAATAGTGTCACAGTTAATCCCAATCCGTTGTTTACAATCCCTTATAATCAAACTTTTAATAATTCAAACAATATTCAATGGTTGGTGGATGATGTTTTCTGGAAGTATATTAAAAATAAAAATTTTGGGGTAAATACAAATAATGTTACTCCTTTTTATGGGTTTAACATTGATAATATCCAATCCCAGCTAAATGATTCATGGTTAAGCTCTCCAATTTTTCAAATACAGGAATTTAATGATATAAGTCTTTCATTTGAATATATTTATAAAATTTATGATGTAGAAGGAAATCAAAGTTTGGGGATATATTATAAAACAACAAAAGCAGATAATTGGATACTTATTAAAAATCTCAATAGAACTATCTCTTCCTCTAACTGGCAATTAATCGATTTTTTCTTACCTGAGGAACTGGAAGGTGAGAAATTTCAAATAGGTTTTAAAATTAGTAATGAATCTCAGAATTCCAATTTGATGTTGGTTGGAATTGACAATTTCAGAATATTTTCCAAAAAAGGACTATTACAGCCTATAAATTTTAATGTCGTAAGTAATGAGAATGCCGTGGAATTAAATTGGATGGCTGCGGAAGGATCTAATCCATCAAAGTATAAAGTTTATAAAAATGATTCCTTGATTGCAGAAACAAACTCCACATTTTATAAAGACATTATTGATCAGGTCGATCAAAAATATATATATAAAATAACTGCTATTTATTCAGGGCCAGTTTTTGGAGAATCATTACCTGTAATAAATGAATTACTTAAAAACAATTTTAGCTTGCCATATTATATCGATTTTGAGAACGGTTATGAAGGTTGGGATATCTCTGGAAACTCTATTGGTTGGAAATGGAATAATAATTCAGATATGGATGAACATAAATATATTTTTACCGAGTTTCCGGCAATTCCTTCTGAAGACCTTGTGAAATCTAATTATTTTTACTTAGACTTTCCGGGAACTGTAAGTATTTCATATGATTATAGTTTCTTCGGACAGGAAAATCAATATTTCTCACTTTTATACAGGAATGTTTTAGATTCAGTATGGACAGTTTTACAAGAGATGCAGGTTAATAGCCTGTCATCTTTGCAAACTTTTACTAATTGCACATTTATTTTACCACCAGAAGCTTGTAGAAAAAATATTCAATTCGCATTTTCATTCAGGAATGAAAGTTCTGTAGCTGCAAATGCTGCAATAGATTATTTTAAAATTGATGTTTTAAAAGGAATCTATACACCTGAAAAACTAGAATATTTTGTAAATAATGAATTTATTGGATTAAATTGGAACAGGCCTAAAGAAAGAGCACCGGAATATTATAATATATATAAAAATGATAGCTTAATTAATTCCAGTAAATCACCTAATTATTACGACTATAATGTGATTAATGGTGTTACTTATACTTATAAAATTACAGCAGTATATTCAGGAATTAATTCTGGAGAATCATTTCCAACGAATCAGGTTAGAGTGGTGCCCGTTGCATATAAAGAAGTTCCATATTTTCAAGAATTTAATGATAATGGAAATGACTGGTTGTTTTCTGAGAAAGATACTGATTTCCGTTTGCTGACGGCTGATGAGGCTGATTTTGGTGAAGAAAACACAAGTAAATTTGTCGGGGTTAAAACAAAAAACCCACTTGAAACATGGTTAATGTCTCCATTATTTAATGTTACTGCGGAAACAAATGTTTTTTTAACATTTGAATATTTTTTCAAGAACTATTACATTTTCAACGAATTAAATATTTACTACCGACACTCACCACAAGGAGAATGGACCAATTTATGCGAAATAGAACCATCAGATAATACCTGGAAAAATTTTGAATTACAACTACCGGAAGAATTATTGGCTGATAGTCTGCAACTGGCAATAGTTTTTATTAATAACAGGAAGTCAGCATCATTTAGTGAATGTGGTATTGATAATGTAGGTTTATTTGAAAAAACAGGAGAAAAACCATTACTCATAAAAAGTTTTGATTTTAATGTTTATCCAAATCCAAGCAATGGAATTATAGAAGTAAATTTTGATTTCGAATCAGAAACAAATGAAGAATTGATTATTGATGTAATTGATATTAATGGCCGGGTTATCTATAATAATAGCATTAGAAGTAATGGATTTGAATCTGTTATTAATCTGGATTTAACCAGGCAGATTAAAGGAATTTATTATTTGAGAGTATATTCCGTAGGAAAGGTTCATAGTAAAAAGATAATTATCTCTTAATTTCCATTTTTTTTATAAATTTAGTAATTGTTTTATCTGACATAGTTCATTTAAATGGAGAAGGAATTTAACCTTTTCAAAAAAGAAGTTCTTCGATGTACAGAGTGTAGTTTGTGCAAAACAAGAAATTCAGTTGTGTTCGGCGAAGGAAATCCCTATGCTGAGATTTTTGTTATTGGTGAAGGACCCGGGCATGATGAAGATATTCAGGGAAGACCCTTTGTTGGCCGTTCAGGACAACTTCTGCGAAAAATATTTGAGGTTTGCGGCTTTAGCTATGAAGAACATCTGTTTATTGGGAATATTGTTAAATGCAGGCCTCCAAATAATCGGGTTCCCAGTCCTGCCGAAAAGGATAAATGTTTGCCCTACCTACTTAAACAAATTTCAATGATTAATCCTAAAATTCTCATTATATTAGGATCAACAGCTCTTAATACACTGGTTGACCCTGAAGCCAGAATATCCAGAGTCAGAGGAAAATGGATAAGATGGCGAAATTTCTATGTAATGCCAACATATCACCCATCAGCATTATTACGCAACTCTAATCTTAAAAAACATGTATGGGAAGATTTTAAAGAAGTTGTGATGAAATATAGAAAAATTGTTGATCCATTTCATTATTCTTCACATTGCTAAAAAACATATAAATCCCGCGTTTCAGCATTTACACAATAATCATTGCATCTCCGTATGTGCCGAATTTATACTTTTCCTTTATGGCATAACTATATGCATTCAATAAATTATCATAACCGGCAAAAGCAGCTACCATCATCATTAATGTCGAATATGGAAGATGAAAATTTGAAATCATGTGGGATGCGACACTAAAATTATGAGGAGGGAAAATAAATTTATTTGTCCAACCGTCAAAAGGTTTGAGGTAACCGGTGGTTGAAACCGAACTTTCAATAGTTCTCATTACTGTTGTTCCTACGGCACAAATATTTTTTTTATTATCCTTGGCTTCATTTACTATATCAACTGCCTCATCTGTAATGTTAATTTGTTCAGAATCCATTTTGTGTTTTGTGAGATCTTCAACATCAACACTTCTAAAATTCCCCAGGCCAACATGTAAGGTTATTTCAGCAAAATTAACACCTTTTATTTCAAGTCGTTTCATTAATTCTCTGCTAAAATGTAATCCGGCAGTCGGAGCAGCTACAGCACCCTCATGTTTTGCATAAATAGTTTGATATCTATGGCTATCTTCAGCTCGAATAGGCCTTTTAATAAATTTAGGTAATGGAGTTTCTCCCAATAAATACAACACTTTTTTAAATTCTTCATGACTCCCATCAAACAAAAATCTTAATGTTCTGCCTCTTGATGTAGTATTATCAATTACTTCAGCAACTAACATATCATCTTCGCCAAAGTATAATTTATTTCCTATTCTGATTTTTCTTGCAGGATCTACTAATACATCCCATAAACGTTGATCACGATTTAATTCTCTAAGTAAAAACACCTCGATTTCTGCACCTGTTTTTTCTTTGTTTCCATATAGTCTTGCAGGAAATACCTTGGTGTTATTAAAAACCATTACATCCTTATTGCTAAAAAAATCAATAACATCCTTGAATATTTTATCTTCCATTTTACCTGTTTTACGATTTATAACAAGTAATCTGGATTCATCTCTGTTCCCTGCCGGATATAAACTTATTAATTCTTCAGGTAAATTAAATTTGAATTTTGACAATTTCATTTAAAAAAATTTTATTTATATAATAAATAATCATAAAACACCTTTATACGGAAGAAATTCGTAATAGTTACAAAATATTTGTTTTTATTACGAATTCTTCAATATTTATTGCATCACTTAGTGAAAATTCACCAATTCTGGTTCTTTTTAAATTTGCTAAATAGGCACCACTATTAAGTGATAAACCAATGTCTCTTGCAAGTGCCCTTATATACGTGCCTTTTGAACAAACAATTCTGAGTTCCAGCAATGGCATATCAAAAGCTATTATCTCTATCTCAGATATATTAATCACTGATGCTTTCATTGTAACATCAATTCCTTTTCTTGCCTTTTCATAGGCTCTTTCACCATCTATATATTTAGCAGAAAAAACAGGAGGTATTTGTTCTTGTTCACCAATAAAATTGCAAATTGTTTTGTTAAGTAATTCAATTGTAATATGATCTGTTGGATATTTTTTATCAATTTCCATCTCCTTATCAAAACATGGTGTTGTTGCACCTAAAAATATTGATGCAATATACTCCTTCTCACATTCCATGTAATTTTGAATGCTTTTTGTGCTTTTTCCTGTGCAAATAATCAATAAACCTGTTGCCAGAGGATCCAAAGTTCCGGCATGGCCTACTTTTAATTTTTTTAACCCCAGCTTATTTTGCAATGTATATCTGATCTTTTTTACTATATCAAATGACGTCCATTTATACGGTTTGTCAATTAAAAGTAATTGACCGGCCTGGAAATCTAACTGTTTAAAGTTTAAGTCAGTCATAATTAATCATTCAAATTATTATGATTACGGGGATGATGCAGAAACTATAGGATACCCGACATAATTGCTATTATTCCTATTAATAAACAATAAATTGCAAAATATTTTAATTTACCGCGTTTAACAATGTTTATCATCCACTTACAGGCAATATATCCTGATATAAAAGCTGATACAAAACCTATCAATAATACTACTGATCCTGTGCTTTCTCCTGAAATCATATCTCCAGATAAAAGATTAAGAGTATTTCCAGCAATAACAGGGAGTAATACAATCAGAAATGAAAACCTGGCAATTTCAGATTTTTTGTTGCCTATGAGGATACCTGTAGCTATAGTAGAACCACTTCTTGAAATTCCAGGCAAAGTTGCAAAGGCCTGAGCAATACCAATAAGAAATGCATCAAAAAATCCAATCTCTTTTGCCTTTCTTTTTGTTTTTATTAATGTAGCTAACATAAGAAGAAAGGCTGTAAGGCATAACATTGATCCAACAAAAACTATATTTCCATCAAAAAACCCGTCAATAAAATCGTTAAAGAATATTCCAACAATTCCAACGGGAATAATCGCTATTAATATTTTTATTATATACTGAGTTTCAGTATTCCATTTAAAACGAAAAAAACCTTTAATAAGCTTTAGTATTTCATTAAAAAATACAAGAACAGTACTTAGTACAGTTGCACCATGAACAACAACAGTAAAGCTTAAACTATTTACAGGATTAATACCAAATAGTGCTTTACCAAGCTCAAGATGCCCGCTGCTACTAACAGGAAGAAATTCTGTTAATCCCTGTATTAAACCTAAAATTAAGGCTTCAAACCAATTCATTTATTTATTGTTATATTTTCGGAAAAAATATTTTGGCAAGGCATTATAGATAATGATTAACTATTTCTTAGGCTTTTTCATAATCGAGTAAATAACTATACCAAAGCCCAGTAAGCATACAATAGGAGCAAGAGTTATTCTTCTAAAATTAAAAATCTCAGGATAAAATTTTGTTGGATCATCTCCATTACCTCCTGACATAAGAATTAATCCTAAAACAATAATAACAAAGCCGATAAGTAGAAACAAATAATTTTGTTTTCCAAAAGCAAAACCCGTATTGTCTTTATTTTGTTTTTCTGACATATTTTTTTACAATTTGATGAAAACTAATAAAAAAGATGATCACTTTTCATTCTTAAATATTTATTGACTGCAAATAAAGTTGAAAACAATGAAATAAAAATACCTAAAATAATAATTATGACTAATAAAACAGCTAATAATTCGTAATCCTTAAAAGATATTATCTCATGTATCTCTTTTTGAGCAATAAGAATAATTCCTGATAATAATACAAATGCTAATCCGCCACCTAAAATTCCGTTTAAAACAGATCTTATTAAAAATGGCCGTCTTATAAAACCATATGTAGCACCAACTAATTGCATTGCATTGATAATAAATCTTTTTGCATAAACTGAAAGTCTGATGGTATTATTGATTAATGCAATGGAAATAAAAAATAAGAAGATGCTGAAAATTAATATTATTAAACCTATTTTTTTTGCATTCTCATTGACCAGGTGTAATAGATTCTTCTGATAAAAAACTTCTTTTACAATAGAGTTAGATAAAAACCTGTTTTCGATGACAATTAAACTATCGGGATTAGCATATTCTGCAATAAGAAATACATCTATTGATGCAAGAAGAGGGTTATAACCCAAAAATTCAATGAAATCTTCACCGATTTCAGCTTTAAGTTCATCAGCTGCCTGTTCAGGAGAAATGTATTCAGTTGATTTTATATAAGAAGCTGCATTCAAAGTTTTTTGAAACCCAAATATGTCAGCTTCTTTGGTATTTTCTTTTAGAATCAAAGAATAACCAATATTTTCTTTAACATAATCAGATAATTTCTTTGTATTTAGAATGAGCAGGCTCAGAAGACTTAAGAGGAATAAAACCAGAGAAATACTAACAATTGTTGTCAGGTACGAAGATTTTAATTTATATATTTTTAACTTCCTTGGTTTTTTTTTCATTCTGAAAATTAATAATCGTGCAAATATACAAAGAATTAATAGAAATAATTTATTATTTTTCTTTCTTTATTGCCTGTGTTTATTACTTTGAGAGAAGAAAAACTATCTTATATATGTTTCAAAAAAGCTAGAATTCTAATAAAAATATAATATGCCGGCAATTATTATGTTATAACTTAAATAAGCTTAGAAAAAGGATATTTTGTTACTTTTATAAAACAAAAAAACTATCTGTGGGAATAATACAAAAACAAACAATCAAAGGCAGCATTATTACCTATATAGGTGTTATTATTGGATTTATTACCGGCGGATTACTGTTGCCAAAGTATTTATCAGCTGAACAAAATGGTGTTTTAGAACTCTTAGTAGCATATTCACTTGTTTTTGCATCACTTGCCACCCTGGGTATTAACGCAATATCAAACCGTTTATTCCCTTATTTCAGAGATAAGAAAACAAATCATAATGGATATTTTTTCATTCTTGTTTGTGTTAGCCTTGCTGGATTTTTTCTTTCCATTTTAATTTTCTTATTGTTCAAACCGATAATTATAAAAACCGATCTGGAAAAATATGCATTGTTTGCAAAATATGTTAATTATATTATTCCATTAAGCTTTTTTTCTCTTGTTTTTCTTGTTATAGATATATACTATTCCGTTTTATTTAATGCAGTTAAAGGCATATTCATAAAAGAATTTCTTCAAAGGATTTTCATATTTGCGGCTATTTTATTTATAATATTCAAGTTATGCGACTTTGAATCTTTTCTTTTGATATGGGTTATAGCTTTGTCTCTTCCCGGATTGATAATATTAATAAATCTGATTATTGATAAAGAGTTTATTGTTAAACCCAAACTATCCTTTCTTACAACTGATCTAAAACGTTCGATGATTAGTGTTGGTGCTTACGGAATTATTATTGCTTTTAGTAATATAATTATTCAATATGTCGACAGAATAATGATCAACGAAATGCTCGGATTGGAAGCTACAGGTATTTATGGCCGGACATTTTTCTTTGGGGTATTAATAATTTTACCTATAAGAGCATTGAACAAAATATCTATTGTTGTTATCGCTGATGCATGGAAAAAAAACGATATAAAAACAATAAATGATATTTATTCTTCCACAACTATTAATCAATTGATATTTGGATTGCTTTTATTTATAGGAATCTGGGCCAATATTGGCAATGTTTTTAAAATAATGCCAGAGGTATATAATGAAGGGAAATATGTAATATTTTTTATAGGACTGGCAAACCTTTTTGTTATGGCTTCCGGTGTAAGTGGGCCAATATTATCAACATCAAAATATTTTAAAGCACTTTCTTATTTTGTTATCATATTTGGTCTATTGGTTGTTATTACTAATTATATATTTATTGATAAGTTTGGGATGACAGGGGCAGCTGTGGCCTCAGCTTTGTCATCATTTTGTTTTTGCTTAATGAGATACATATATCTTTACAAAAGGTATAAAATGCAACCATACAGATTCAAGCATTTAATAATAATTTTAATTGGTATAATTTCATTTTTTGCCTCTACATTAATACCAGAGATAGATAATCCGTTAAAACCTAATCTTTTCCTGATTATTGATATCTTTGTGAGAAGTAGTACAATTCTATTAATATATGGAGTATTAATTATTATTACCGGCGTTTCTGTCGCTGTAAATGAAAAATATAATAATTTTATAATTAAGATTAGATCATTATTAAATAAATCCTAAAATGCAGTTAGAAGGAAAAAAAGTATTAATCACCGGAGCAGATGGTTTTATCGGATCACATCTGGTTGAAATGATTGTTAAAAAAGGAGCAAAAGTCAGAGCATTATCTTATTATAATTCTTTTAATTATCTGGGTTGGCTGGAAAATCTTGATTGTTTAAGTGAAATTGAGATTGTATCAGGTGATGTCAGAGATCCTAATTATTGCAGAGAAATAACAAAAGATATTGATGTTATTTTTCACCTTGCAGCTTTAATTACTATCCCATATTCATATATTGCACCTGATTCATATATTGACACAAACATTAAGGGAACCATTAATATTTGCCAGGCTGCGCTTGCAAATAATTGTGAAAGAATTATTCATACTTCCACTTCAGAGGTTTATGGAACGGCTTTATATGTTCCAATAGATGAGAAGCATCCTAAACAAGCTCAGTCACCATATAGTGCCAGTAAAATAGGAGCTGATGCCCTGGCAAAAAGTTTTTATAATTCTTTTGATCTTCCATTAACCATTGCAAGACCATTTAATGCATATGGACCACGACAGTCTGCAAGAGCAATAATCCCTACAATTATTACTCAGATATTGCATGGAAGTAAAAAAATAAAATTAGGAGACTTATCACCTACAAGAGATTTGAATTTTGTTAAGGACTTGTGCCGGGGATTTGTATTATTGGCTGAACATGATGACACTATTGGAAAAGAAATAAATATTTCTTCAAACTCTGAGATATCAATGAAGGATATTTTTGAAAAGATTAAGGAGATATTATGTGCTGATGTAGAATTAATTTCTGATAAACAAAGATTACGTCCCTCAAAATCAGAAGTTTTTCGATTGTGGGGAGATAATTCATTGATAAATGAACTTACCGGATATAAACCTGAATATAATATTGATAAAGGATTGATAGAAACAATAGAATGGTATAAAAATCAGGATAATACAAAAATGTATAAATCAGATAAATACAATGTGTAAATTTTAATGAGCCCAAATAATAAAAATATTATAAATTTTATCAGGGAGGTATATAATCAACCATCAGGACCTATCTCCCTGCACGAACCATGTTTCTCAGGAAGCGAAAAAAAATATCTGGAAGATTGCATTGATTCCACCTTTGTGTCAAGTGTTGGAAAATATATTAATCTTTTTGAAGAAAAAATTCAAAACTATACAGGAATTAAACATGCTATTGCCACTGTTAACGGTACAGCTGCTCTACATATGGCATTATTGCTTTCGGGAGTAAAAAGAAATGATGAGGTGATTACTCAGTCTTTAACATTTATTGCCACAGCAAATGCAATTCGATATTGTGAAGCTTCTCCTGTATTTATTGATGTTGATTCCGATACTTTAGGATTATCGCCAGAGAAACTAAATGATTTTCTTGAAAAAGAAGCTGTTATGAATTCAAATGGCTTTTGTTATAACAAAAAAACAGGAAAAAAGATAAGTGCCTGTGTTCCAATGCATACTTTCGGGCACCCCGCAAGAATTGATGAAATAAAAGTTGTTTGTGATAAATATAATATTAAGCTGGTTGAAGATGCCGCTGAGTCAATTGGAAGCAAATATAAAGGTAAACATACAGGAGGCTATGGACTGTTAGGGGTTTTAAGCTTTAATGGTAATAAAACAATTACTACAGGCGGGGGAGGAATGATACTCACAAATAATGATGAAATTGCCGTTAAAGCCAAACATTTAACTACCACAGCCAAAGTAAAACATCCATACGAATTTATTCATGATGAGACAGGATATAATTATCGCTTACCAAATATTAATGCTGCTCTTGGATGTGCACAAATGGAATCGCTGGATTTCTTTATTTCTGAAAAACGTAAATTGGCAGATAAATACAAAAACTTCTTTATGAAAGAAGGAGTTAACTTTTTTAGTGAACCAGATAACTCATTTTCAAATTACTGGCTTAATTCAATAATATTAAGCAGTAAGAATGAAAGAGATGAATTTTTGGAGTTTTCAAAAAAGAATGACATTAACTCACGTCCTGTTTGGAGATTGATAAATAAATTGGAAATGTATAAAAATTATCAAGTAGGAAATATTGAAAATTCTGAAAAACTTGCTGATTCTATTGTAAATATACCAAGTAGTGTAATTGTAAAAAAATGATTAATAAAAAAAAGATAATTCTTATTGGAGGAGGAGGCCATTGTAAATCCTGTATTGATGTTATTGAACAGGAAGGACAATTTGAAATAGCCGGAATTATTGATGTCCCGGAAAAATACGGAGAAAAAATTCTTGGTTATCCTGTTATTGGAAATGATGAGAATATTGAAGAATTAAGTAAAAAATATCAAAATTTCTTTATTACTATTGGACAGATTAAGAGTTCACTGTTAAGAAAAAAATTATTTGAAAAATTAAAGGGACTTAAAGTTAATATACCTGTAATAATTTCACCACGAGCTTATGTTTCGAAAAATTCCACGATTGCGGAAGGAACAATTATTATGCATTTTGCACTTGTAAACGCTGAAGCTGAAATAGGACAGAATTGTATTATTAATACAGGCTCAATAGTCGAGCATGAAGCAAAAATTGGAAATTTTTGCCATATTTCAACCAATGTTGTGATAAATGGAAATTGTATTGTTGGAAATGAGTGCCTTATTGGTAGCGGAACAATTCTGGCTCATGGTGTTGAGGTAAAAGAAAATTGTTTGATATCAAGTGGATCTGTATTATTAAGATCTATTATTAATTCAGGAACATATATTGGGAACCCGTTAAGAAAAATACGATGAGTTCGAAAGTTTTTATTATAGCAGAGGCAGGAGTTAATCATAATGGTGATATTTTAATTGCTAAAAAAATGATTGAAGCAGCTCATGAAGCTGGAGCTGATGCAATAAAATTTCAAACTTTTAAATCGGAATTGTTGGTGACAAAAACCAGCATAAAAGCAGATTATCAAAAGGCATCAGATAGTTCATCCGAAACACAATACCAGATGCTCAAAAAACTCGAATTGAATAGATCAGATTTTGAGCAACTTCAAAAATTATGTAAGAAAAAAGGAATTGTTTTTTTATCAACCCCTTTTGATCTGGAAAGTATAGAATTATTAAACGATCTTGGATTGGAAATTATTAAAATAGGTTCCGGAGAAATTATAAATCTTCCATATTTAAAGTATATAGGGAGTTTAAATAAAAAAATTATTCTTTCATCGGGAATGTCAACACTGGATGAAATTAAGAATGCTGTTTTAATATTAAATTCCTCAGGAACACCAAAGAAAAATATCACGGTTCTTCATGCTAATACTGAATATCCTAGTCCTTATAAAGATGTAAATCTTAATGCAATGAAAACTATTGCCAAAAATATTGGAGTAAAAGTCGGGTATTCTGATCATACAACCGGGATTGAGATTCCAATCGCCGCAGTTGCAATGGGGGCATGTGTTATTGAAAAACATTTTACCCTGGATAGAAAGATGAATGGGCCTGATCATAAAGCCAGTCTGGAACCTGATGAATTAAAACAAATGATCTCATCAATTCGGAATATTGAAATTGCCATGGGAAGTGGGATAAAAAAACCAAGTGAAAGTGAAATTAAAAACATTTCTATTGTTAGAAAAAGTATTGTAGCAAAAAAGGCTATTAATAAAGGTGAAATTTTTACGGAAAATAATATTTGCACAAAAAGGCCGGGTACTGGAATTTCTCCAATGGAATGGGAAAGAATAATTGGTTCAAAAGCAAAAAAAGATTACCAGGAGGACGATTTAATATGAATAGGAAAATCTGTGTAGTATCTACAACAAGGGCTGAATATGGTTTATTGTATTGCTTGTTAAAAGCAATTAACAAAAATATACAACTTAAACTTCAGCTTGTTGTAAGTGGTATGCATATGGAAAAAAAGTTTGGAAAAAGCATTCAACAGATTGAAGATGATGGTTTTAAAATAGATGTAACATTTGAAATGCCAATTTCTTCTGATAAACCCACTGATATATCAAATGCAATGGCTGAGGCAATGAAGGGATTCACATCTGCATTTAATAAATTAAACCCTGATATATTGGTATTATTAGGAGACAGGTATGAAATACTATCTGCTGCATCAGCTGGATTAATTTTAGGAATTCCAATAGCTCATATTCATGGAGGAGAAAGAACAGAGGGCGTTTTTGATGAGGCAATAAGACATTCTGTTACAAAAATGTCGCACTTGCATTTTGCTGCCACAGAAGAATATAGAAATAGAATAATTCAACTTGGAGAACAACCTGATAGGGTATTTACAGTTGGCGGATTAGGTCTGGAAAACATACATAAACTTAAATTGCTTGAAAAAAAGGATATTGAAAATGAATTAAATATTAAATTTTGGAAAAAGAATTTATTAATAACACATCACCCTGAGACATATGATCCTTATAATCCGGGAAAAAATATTACTGAATTATTAATTGCTTTGGATGAACTTGAAGAAACCAGGCTTATTTTTACTATGCCAAATGCAGATCCGGGACATACAATTATATTTGATTTGATTAATGATTATGTAAACAGGAATACCAGGAAAGCAAGTGTTTTTACATCGCTGGGGCAAATTAGATATTTATCGGTTTTAAGATTTGTTGATGCTGTAGTAGGGAACTCTTCCAGTGGAATAATTGAAGCCCCATCTTTCAAAAAAGGAACAATAAATATTGGCGACAGGCAGAAAGGAAGAGTAGCTGCGGAATCTGTAATAAATTGTTTGCCCGATAGAAAATCAATACTCAATGCAATAACTAAATTGTATTCAAAAGAGTTTCAGAATAAATTAGGAGATGTGAAAAATCCCTATGATTCAGGAAATTCATCAGAAAAAATCATTGAAGTTCTAAAATCATATGATCTTAAGAATATTTTAAAAAAGAAGTTTTATGATATTAGATAAAGCCTGATATTTTAATTAATAAATGTAGTGAGATAATAATATTTGATGACTGAAAAAAAGATACTGGCAATAATACCTGCAAGAGGCGGAAGTAAAAGGTTGCCGGGAAAAAACATTCGACAAATTGCTGGAAAACCCCTGATAACCTGGACAATAGACGCCGGGTTAAAATCGAAGTATATTAGCAGGTTAATAGTAAGTACTGATAATTCTGAAATAGCCGACACTGCCAGGACTTATGGCTGTGAAGTACCCTTTATGAGGCCTGAGAGACTGTCTGAAGATAATACAAGCTCATTTGATGTAATTGAAAATTGTATTGAGTTTTTGAAAAATAATGAAAAATCAGAGTACGATTTTGTTGTTTTATTACAGCCTACATCACCTTTGAGAAGCGCAAATAATATTGACAAAGCAATTGAGCTCTTATTTGAAAAAAATGGAAAGGCCGTTATTTCAGTTTGTGAAACAGAACATTCTCCATTATGGTCAAATACTCTTGAAAAGAATCTTTCTATGCATAACTTCCTAAAGCCGGAATATAATAAAACCCCATCTCAACAATTGCCTGAATATTATCGCTTGAATGGAGCTATTTATATTTGTGAAATTAAATCTTTGCTTAAAGAGAAGAATTTTTTTCTAAAAGATAATATTTATGCATATATAATGAGTAAAAAGGAATCAATTGATATTGATGATCAGATTGATTTTGATTTGGCTGAATTGTATTTAAAAGATCAGAATAAGTAAAAAATTATTCCCCGGGAATTATTTTCTCAAAAGCATCTATATAAGATTTTTCGCTGGCATTATAAATGTTAGAATCTATCGATTGAGCATATTCCTCTACATACCAGTGACTGGAAAAAACCTTTGTGAGAATTTTAAAAAATTCATGTAATTTAATTTCTTCCTGAGTTTCAGGATCCTGTATTACTAATTTCCTGTTTTCATTTTTATCGTAAAAATGAGAATCTTCAATTTCCATTTTATTACCATCAACTATTTTTATGCTTTCATGCCATGAATGATCAGCTCCCATCAGATAAATCTGCTTATAATGCATATTTAATGCGATCATAATTGATGCAATAAGTACATTCTGGGGCGGAGGCATACCTAAATTTTTCCGGTAAAGATAATGTCTGACTGACCTTAGGCCGGTAATTTTTGTTCTGTTAAAAAAAATGAAGCTGAATAGTTCTCCTGTAGCTTCCAACTCTTTATGAAATTTACTTCCTCTGGCTTCGTATGGTAATATCAGATTTATTTTCCATGTAGTTTTTTCCTTAAAAGCAATAATCATTTTCTCAGTTGCTTCTTTTACACGGGGGATTGTATTATTAATAAAAAATGCAATGTCAACAATAACACAATATTCAGGCTTAAGTTGCACATATTCAGGAGATAAGGCAAATAAATTAACACACATTTTTGGCATCCCGGATATAAAATCCGGATGTTTATCAAGACTATTTTTGAAAGAAGGACCATTCGCTATTATCAGAAGCTTGTCTTTTTTATCATTGATTTTGTTTAGATCAGATTTAAAACGGAACCTTAAAAAAACACGTAATATTGAAATTATTGTATTAATAATAATAGACAGAAATTGTTGTATTTTTAACAGTGTCTTCATTGATGGAAATTCTTCAAAGTCCGAAGTTAACAAAAATAGTTTATAGGTTTGTTAATTCTCAACAGATGAAAAAACATAAATTATTAGACATAATTGTGAAAATAACGAAATAGAATTAATTTTATTCCGGTTAATTAAAAATATTAAGAATGTTATCAATCTTAAAATCACCTTTTACATTTTGGTTCAAGTGGATAATTGATAAGATTATCTGGAAAATTAAAAATCCAAGTCTTTCAATTGGATATCTTTCATGGTTCTTGAATTCAAAATTTGGAAAAAATGTTAGTTTACAGAAAAACGTAATTATCAAAAACTCTGACTTGGGAGACATGACATACATTTCCTCTTATTCAAATATTAACTACGCCAACATTGGAAAGTTTTGCTCAATTGGACCTGGTTGCCGAATAGGTTTGGGTAAACATCCAACTGATAATTTTGTTTCTACTCATCCGGCTTTTTATTCAAAACAAAAACAGGCCAGGATTACATTTGCTGAAAAACAATATTTTGAAGAATATGAAAAAATTCTAATTGAAAATGATGTGTGGTTAGGAGCAAATGTAATTATTGTTGATGGTGTTAAAATTGGAAATGGAGCGATGATTGGGGCAGGAGCTGTTGTAACTAAAGATGTTCCTCCATATGCCATAATGGGAGGAGTCCCTGCCAAAATAATTAAGTACAGGTTTGAAAAAGATAAAATCGATTTTCTTCAAAAATCTGAATGGTGGAATAAAGATATTGATTGGCTGAAAAAGAACTATCAGTTATTTCACAATATACAGAAGTTTCAAAATGAAATAGGATAAATCGGTATTCGAAATTTTTAATTATGTCACTAAATACAGGAGGTTATAGAACAAAAAATATTTCTTCTTCAAAAGAAGATGGAAAACCTGTAGTGAGTATTATTACTGTTGTATATAATAGCGAAAAACTGATCGAAAAAACCATTAACAATATTATTTCGCAGACTTATAAGAATATTGAATATATAATTATTGATGGAGCTTCAAAAGATAAAACCCTTGATATAATCAGAAAGTACGAAAAACAAATTGCATATTGGATAAGTGAGCCTGATAATGGTCTGTATGATGCAATGAATAAAGGTTTAAACAGTGCAACAGGTGATTATGTATGGTTTATCAATTCGGGGGATCTTATTTTTGATAAGGATACATTAAAAAATGTTTTTGAGAATGAAAAAAGTTTTGCTGATATCTATTATGGTGAAACAATGAATGTTGATGATAATTACAAAAAAATAGGTTTACGTAGATTAAAAGCACCTGAAAATCTTACATGGAAAAGCTTCAGAAATGGAATGATGGTTTGCCACCAGTCAATAATAATAAATAGAAAAATAACCGACAATTATGATCTTCAATATAAGCGTTCTGCTGATTACGACTGGGTATTAAAAGCTTTAAGAAAAACAGATAAAATAAAGAATACAAAACAAATTCTTTCGAGATATATGGAGGGCGGCGTTTCACGCAAAACAATTCCCGGTTCTTTGAAAGAAAGGTTTAATATTATGACCGGAAACTATGGTTTATTGCCAACTATCCTTACACATGTTCTTATTAGTATAAAGTTTTTTTGGTACTGGGCCAGAAAAGGACGATTCTAGAATTTTAATAGTAGGGAACTTTTTTTAATTAATTCCCAAGCATTAACAATATGTTTTCTTTCAACATTTGTTTGCCCTATAACCATTCGTATTGTATAAACTCCATTCAATTTTGTGTGCGATAAAAAAACTTCTCCGCTTTTATTAATTTCTTCAAGAAGGGTTTCATTTATTAAATTGATTTTTTCAATATCAGAAATTTCAGGAGGAATAAAATGGAAACATACCACATTAACAGAGGGTTCTGTGATTAGCTCAAACTCTTTATCATTATCAATGAAATTGCGGAATTCTTTAGATAATGAAATATGGAAGCGTAATTTATTCTGTATGCCTTCTACCCCGAAATTTCTTAAAACAAACCACAATTTGAGGGCCCTGAAACGTCGTCCTAATTGAATCCCCCAATCACAATAATCATTTACTTTTTTACCTGTACTTGTCTTTAAATATTCCGGCAATATTTCAAAAGTCCTGATTAACAGCTCTTTATCTTTTACGAAATAAGCTGAACAATCAAAATTTGTAAATAACCATTTATGAGGATTAAAAACGAAGCTATCTGCTTTATTAATACCATTAATCATCCATTTATATTCCGGTAAGAAAAGTGCTGTTCCTGCATATGCAGCATCAACATGTAACCAAATATTATTTTTCTCACAAATAGATGCAATTTTATCAAGAGGATCTATAGCAGTTGAACCTGTTGTGCCCAATGTGGCTACTACACAAACTGGTTCTAATCCTATATTTATATCATTCCTAATTGTAGCTTCAAGTGCCAACGGATCAAGAGCATAGTTGCTGTCAGTTTTGATTTTCACCAGACTGTTTTTGCCATATCCGGCAATCCTGACAGCTTTTTCTATTGAAGAATGAGTTTCTGTAGAACAGTATATCCTATATTTATTTTCACCAACAAATCCTTTTTCATTAATACTGAAATTTGAATATTTTTCACGTGCACATAGTATGGCAGTTAAAGTGGCTGTTGAGGCAGTATCTTGTATTACTCCATCCCAACCGGCAGGTATTCCAATTAGTTCTTTCAGCCAGTTCATCACTTTTTCTTCAAGCTCTGTAGCGGCCGGAGAAGTAACCCATTTCATGCATTGAGCCCCTAGTGTGGCAGTTAACATTTCTGCCAGAAGTGAGGGATAACTGGAGTTTCCTGGAAAGTAGGCATGAAAACCAGGGCTCTGCCAGTGAGTAATTCCTGGCAAAATAATTCTTTGAAAATCCTGAAAAATTGATTCCATTGATTCTCCTTTCTCAGGAGCAAAATCAGGGATCTTAGAAAAAATTTCTCCAGGCTTAACCTGAGATTTAACAGGATAACTCTCAATATTTTCCAAATAGTCTGCCATCCAGTCGACAAACTGATGGGCAAACTTTCTGAATTCTTTGGGATCATTCATATTTTTAATAATCCAAAATTAAACTATTGATCAATTTCTGTTTTTATATTCTTTTTTCCAATAAATGAATATACTATTGTACCAATAATTAATAAAAAGACAAGTATTGAAAAAATCAATGAAACAGCCTGCCCTATAGCATATGAGCGGGGCTCAAACTTAAATTCTATTGTGTGATCTCCTGCAGGGATTGATAAAGCCCTTAATACATAATTTGCACGTAAATGATCAACTTTATTATTGTCAATATAGGCATTCCATCCTTTTGAGTAATATATCTCTGAAAATACAGCTAAACGGTCTGTTTTAGAAGATGATTTATATGTAAGATGATTTGGTCTGTATAAAGTAAGAGAAATTTGTCCATTTGAAAGGCTGTCTTCAGTGCTAACAGGAATATTTTCAAGTTGAGCAGAAAAACGTTTGTCAATCACAGCAGTTTTTCCCGGATCAATATTTGAAATCCCAGCTAATTCATCGTTTGCATTATCAACAATTTGATAATTATTTACAAACCAAACATTACCTAAGGCATGTTGGTTTCTGACTGGCATATTTGGTCGGATTATTAAATATCTGGTATTAAGCATGTTTAATGCTTTCTGATTTGATAGAAGACTGTCGAGTCTGATATAACTTGCATTTCCGGGTGCAAATAAATTAAAAATATTGACATAACTATTATAAAGATAATCATCAATTAGTTCCTGATAACGGCCAAGTTTAGCTCCATGATAACCACCAATTGCTTTGTGAAAATATGATGTAGTACCATTATTAAATGGATTATTTATACTCATTACACGGTAATTCGGATCTTTATCTTTTAAAATTTCAAGGTTTGCCGGACTGGCAGATATTTTATTAACACTTCTTCTATTTACAAATTTCTCTTCATTAAGGAATCTTCTGTCGACCATCCACATATCAGCCAGGAAAAGAAAAATAAAGCCAAAGTATATATATTGTTTTTTAATATATCCTTTTAAAAAAGCAAATAACAAACCTGCTGTTAATGATACGAAAACAAATGAGCGAAAGGCATCAACTGAAAGTAAATGACGGCGATCAAGTTGAAGTGAATCAGAGAAATTTTCAAATCCATTACTTTCTCTTCCGATAAAATCTCCTCCCATTCCCGGGAACAGTGCAAATAATAATGCAATACCTCCTACAACATAAAAAGTATTTTTTAATGTTTTCAATATCAGCTCTTTATCAAATTTCTCTTCAAATATCTTTTTTAAAGTCAATAAAGCTAATAATGGAATAGCAAAATTGGCAATTATCAAAGTTGTTGAAACCACCCTCCATTTATTATAACCCGGAAAATAGTCGAAGAAAAAGCTGGAAAAAGGCATAAAATTTTTGCCCCAGGCCAAAAGTATGGCTAGTATCGTTGAGCTTAATAACCACCATTTAAACCTTCCCTTAAATAAAAATAATCCGAGAATGAAAACAAATATAGAAACTGCACCAATATAATTTGGCCCGGAAGTTCCGGGCTGGGCTCCCCAATAAAGTGGCACTTGTTTAATATATTGGTCAGGATTTTGAACATTATTTTTTCGAAGATCATCATAAAAATTTGACTTTTTGCTTAATTCTCCACCTGAAGAACCACCACGAAAATTTGGAATAAACAGGTTCATAGTTTCTGCTACCCCATAGCTCCAGCCTGTAGCATAATCTTTATCCAGCCCTGATGTCTGATTTTCTTCATCTGTAATTAATTCTGATTTCCCCCTGGTTGTTTCCTTACTATATTCATATGTTGTCCATAATCCGGTGAGGTTGGGTAAAACGGCCAGTATCAGAGCAATAAAAAGTATCGCACAACTTTTGAAAAAATGATTGAGTTCTTTCTTTTTATATTCATAAAAGAATTGAAAAATTAAATAAATCAAAATCATCATTCCCAGATAATATGTTATCTGAAAATGATTTGATGTAATTTCAAGTCCCAGGGCAATTGTTGTTAATATTCCTCCCAGCACATATCTTTTTCTAAATGTTAATATTATCCCTGCTATTATGGGTGCCATATATGCTATTGCATATGTTTTATTTACATGCCCGGCCGGTAAAATAATAATATGATAGGATGAAAAGGCAAAGGCTATAGCACCAGCGAGAGCCAGCCATCGGTTTAATTTGAGTGTGATTAATAGTATATAAAATCCCAGGAGGTATAAAAATAGAGGAGCAGCAGAATAACCCGGTAGAAATAATTTGAATACTCTGAATAAATAATAAAAAATATTATTCGATTTGCCTGTTTTTATCTGATAAGAAGGCATCCCGCCAAATGCGGAATTTGTCCATTGGGATTCTTCACCAGTTGCTTTTTCAAAATCAACAAGTTCCTTTGCCATTCCTGTTGCCTGAGTAATATCATTCTGATTAAGGCCTTTCCCTTTGAGAATAGGACTCATAAAGGCAATAGATAATAAAATCATTATTAGCACAATACCCAGATGAGGGACCAATGGTTTAATAATACTTTTTAAATTCATAATTTAAATTTTAAATTTGATTTAATAGCTTTTTCAAACTTATCCTTTCTTCAACTATCTCTCTTAATTCATTTATTGAAACTCTTTCCTGTTTCATAGTATCTCTGTCGCGAATGGTAACTGTATTATCAGCTTTGGTATCATGATCAATAGTTATACAAAAAGGTGTTCCAATGGCATCGTGTCTTCTGTATCTTTTACCAATGGAATCTTTTTCATCAAACTGACAGTAAAAATCGAATTTCAGATCATTAACAATTTCTCTGGCAATTTCCGGTAATCCATCCTTTTTTACAAGTGGAAAAACGGCCAGTTTCACTGGGGCAAGAGAAGGAGGAATAGATAAAACTATTCTTTCATCTGTGTTGCCATTTTCCTGCTTAATTGATTCTTCAGTAAAAGAATTTGCCAGTACACTTAAGAAAGTTCTGTCGAGGCCAATAGAGGTCTCAACAACAAATGGAACGTATGATGTATTTGTTTCAGGATCAAAGTATTGTATTTTTTTTCCTGAAAATTTCTGATGTTGTGACAGATCAAAATCTGTTCTCGAATGAATACCTTCAATTTCTTTAATACCAAAAGGGAATTCATATTCAATATCTGAGGCAGCATTGGCATAATGAGCTAATTTTTCATGTTCATGAAACCTGTATTTTTCATCTCCAAATCCCATTGCCTTATGCCATTTCATTCTTTTTTCTTTCCAATACTCATACCATTTAAGCTCCTCACCAGGTTTTACAAAAAATTGCATTTCCATTTGCTCAAACTCTCTCATTCGAAAAATGAATTGTCGGGCAACTATTTCATTTCTAAAAGCTTTTCCTATTTGTGCAATTCCAAATGGAATTTTCATCCGGCTGGTTTTCTGTACATTAAGATAGTTTACAAATATCCCCTGTGCAGTCTCAGGACGTAAATAAATAGAGTTGGCATCTTCACTTAATGAACCAACCTTGGTTTCAAACATTAAATTAAATTGCCGTACATCAGTCCAGTTTCTGCTTCCTGAAACAGGACAAACAATTTCATAATCAATTATTATTTGTTTTATTTCTTTTAGATCATCTATTTCAAGAGCAGAAACAAAACGCTTATTTATTTTATCAATTTTTTCCTTATTTGCCAGAACCCTTTGATTGGTATTTAAGAATTCATCTTCATTGAATTCATCACCAAAGCGATTTTTTGCTTTTTTTACTTCTTTATTGATTTTCTCTTCAATTTTTTGAATAAGATCTTCAATGAGAACATCTGCGCGATAACGTTTTTTGGAATCTTTATTATCTATCAGAGGATCATTAAAAGCCGAAGTATGTCCGGATGCCTCCCATATCTTCGGATGCATAAATATTGCAGAATCCAGACCAACAATATTTTCATTTAAAGAAACCATAGATTTCCACCAGTATTCTTTAATATTATTTTTAAGCTCTACACCCATTGGACCGTAATCATAAACAGCTCCAAATCCGTCATAAATCTCGCTTGATGGAAAAATATATCCATACTCTTTGGCGTGTGCAATCAGTTTCTTAAAATCATCTTCCCTGGCCATATACTTTATTAATATTAATTATTGTCAGGCAAAAATATACAAAAACTTTGCTTATTAAAACTAATATGAGTTGAGTTATGTGGTTTAAAGTTATAAATAAGTAATTTTGACAAACATTTTACTTGATGAATTTCATATGGAAAAGAAATTTGACTTTTTAGTTATTGGCTCGGGAATAGCTGGTTTAAGTTATGCATTGAAGGTAGCCGAATATGGGAAAGTCTGTATTCTTACAAAATCAAGCATATTAGAAACTAATACAAATTATGCTCAGGGTGGAATAGCCGCTGTTATGAAAGAGCCTGATTCTATTGAGAAACATATTAGTGACACTTTAAAATGCGGAAATGGTTTGTGTAATGAAGAAATAGTAAGAATGGTTGCTACTGAAGGGCCTCATTGTGTAAAGGAGTTGATATCTTTGGGTGCCAAATTTGATGAAATGAAAGCTGGCGATTTCAATCTGGCAAAGGAAGGTGGCCATACGGAACACAGGATACTTCATCATAAAGATCATACAGGTAATGAAATACAAAAGGTTCTGACGGAAAAAGTCAGGTCTCATAAAAATATTGAAATACTTGAGCATCATTTCACTATTGACCTGATAACCCAACATCATTTAGGAAAAAAAATATCAAGAACAACTGAAGGAATTGAATGTTATGGAGCATATGTGTTAAATATCAATACTAATAATATTTTTACCGTACTTGCTAAAATAACACTAATGGCGGCCGGAGGAAATGGTAATATTTATGAAACAACAACTAACCCTTCAATTGCAACTGGTGATGGAATAGCAATGGTCTACAGGGCAAAGGGAACTATTGAGAATGTTGAATTTGTTCAGTTTCATCCCACTTCATTATATAATCCTGGCGAAAGGCCATCCTTTCTTATTACAGAGGCTTTGAGAGGCTTTGGAGCCATTCTTAAATCAATTGATGGTGAGGAGTTTATGGGGAAGTATGATAAAAGAGAGTCTCTGGCTTCCAGAGATATTGTAGCAAGAGCAATTGATAATGAGATGAAACTCAAAGGTGATGATTTTGTTTACCTCGATTGTTCACATCTTAATAATGAAGAATTGAAAGAGAATTTCCCAAATATTTATAAAAAATGTTTTGAGCTTGGAATAGATATTTGTAAAGAACCAATTCCTGTTGTTCCTGCTGCTCATTATATGTGTGGTGGTATTAAAATAGATGAATTTGGACGAACCTCAATTAAAAATCTATATGCTGCCGGAGAAAATTCTTCTTCCGGGCTTCATGGGTCAAACAGGCTGGCATCCAACTCACTTACTGAGGCTGTTGTTTTTGCAGATAGAGCAGCAAAAGACTCGATAAAATATTTAATGGATATTGAGTTAAAAGAAAACATACCACCATGGAACGATGAAGGTACTTCACTAACAGAAGAAATGGTTCTCATAACACAAACAATGAAAGAGCTACAACAAATAATGACATATTATGTTGGTATAGTGAGGTCTGATTTAAGGTTAAACAGAGCTTTCGACAGATTATCCTTGATATATAGAGAAACAGACAGGCTTTACAGGAGATCAAAAATTTGTATCGAACTTTGTGAATTAAGAAACGCAATAAATAATTCTTACCTTATAATAAAAATGGCTAAAAGGAGGAAAGAAAGTATTGGATTACATTATACAATGGATTATCCAGAAAAAAATTCAGTTATGAGATGATTTATTCAACTTCCTCAAAATCAACATAATCGCCACTCTCTTTATTGATTGTTTTATTATTTGATTCTGGTTTATATTCAACAGTCACCTCCCCTTTCTTTTTTGATTTTTCTTCTTTGAAATTATTATTAATGTCAGCCCGGGGAGCCATCTTTTTTATATAGTTTCTAAGGAATATTGGAAAAATATACCTGGCAAAGAATTTCCCTACATAATATATAATAATCAATATTGCTAAAGTCCTAAGTAGTCCCATTTACAGTTTAATTTATCAACTAAAAATCAAAGATAAGGTTAAATTATTATTATATATAAATAGGGTATTTCTTTTTTAATTCTGGAGAGATTTTTTTCTGAAAAATAAACTTATTGACTTTGTTACGGATATTTATTAACAATTATTAAAATATACCAATGATTGTTCTTAAATTTGAATCCCGGAAAATCTACCGGGGAAACCCAGTATAAAAGTTAGTTCTTTAGTGAAAAGATATTTAAACATTAAGATCAAGAACCAGTAATAATTGATGCTTAAAAGCCTAATTTGTATAAATTTAGAAAATAATTATTAATCTTTAGAGGGATATTTTCAATTTTTGAAATATGTTTAGTGATACATTATTAAAGCTGTTCAATAAAAAACAAACTCCATTTTATTATTATGATATTGAAGTATTGCTTAACATATTAAATATTGTTAAGAGTATTTCTTCAAAGAATGGATATATTATTCATTATGCTTTGAAGGCAAATTTTAATGATAAAATTCTTAGATTAATTAGTAAAACCGGATTTGGGGCTGATTGTGTTAGTGGAAATGAAGTCAAAAAGGCTATTGCTACAGGCTTTTCTGCCGATTCTATTGTTTTTTCAGGAGTTGGAAAATCGGATGAAGAAATAAATATTTCTCTCGATAATCATATTTCCTGTTTTAATGTTGAGTCAATTCAGGAACTGGAAGTAATTAATGATCTTGCTTTTAAAAAGAATATTGTTGCTCCTGTTGCACTCAGAATTAATCCGGATATTGCCAGTGGTACACATAAATATATTACAACCGGAAAAGAGGAAAATAAATTTGGAGTAAATCCAAATGACCTTGAACATATAATAAGCCTATTATTAAAACTTAATAATGTTCAGCTTACAGGATTACATTTTCATATTGGTTCTCAAATAACCGATTTAAATGTTTTTAAAAAACTATGTCTGAGAATAAATGAAATATCAGATTGGTTTAATAATCGTAATATTGAAATAAAAAATATAAATGTTGGTGGCGGATTAGGAATCAATTATGAACAACCGGATAAAATGATACCTGATTTTGAAAATTATTTTGAAGTATTTAATAAATATCTGAATATTAGTAAAAATCAAAAACTACACTTTGAACCGGGCAGATCAATTGTTGCTCATTGTGGAACACTTATCTCAAGAGTTCTTTATATCAAAAAAGGTTTGAATACTGATTTTGTTATACTCGATGCCGGATTAACAGAACTAATAAGGCCGGCATTATACCAATCGTATCACAAAATAGAGAATATTAGCTCTAATGAATCTAAAACAATTAAATATAATGTAGTAGGCCCTATTTGTGAATCATCTGATTATTTTGGTAAGGAAGTCGAATTAAAGCAATCAAAACGTGGGGATATAATCGCAATAAGATTGACTGGTGCATATGGCGAAGTTATGGCTTCTGTATATAATCTCAGAACAAAAGCAAAAGCTTATTATTCTGATGAAACGATCAAAACAAGTTTATAAATGAATAAATCAAAAAAGATTAATCTGATTCTTGAAGATGGAACTACTCTTCAGGGTTTTTCGTTTGGTTCTGAAAAATCAGTATCAGGCGAGGTGGTTTTTAATACAGCGATGGCCGGATATCCTGAAAGCATTACAGATCCCTCGTATAAAGGACAAATATTAGTGTTAACATATCCACTTATTGGTAATTATGGTGTTCCGGAAAAGATAAGGGAAAATGAATTATTAAAGTTTTTTGAATCTGAGGATATTCATATACAAGGTTTAATAATTTCAGATTATTCTTTTAATTATTCACATTGGAATGCAGACCAAAGTTTATCGGAATGGCTTAAAGAAAGAAATATTCCGGGAATATATGGAATTGATACACGAGCTATAACAAAGCGGTTACGGGAAAAAGGGACCATGCTTGGTAAAATTGTTTTTAATAATGAGAAAATTGATTACTACGACCCGGGTAAAAAGAATCTGGTAGAAACAGTAAGTATAAAAGAAAAGTTAATTTATGGTAAAGGAAAATATCGAATTTGCCTTATTGACTGTGGAGTAAAATACAATATTATTAGATGTCTTCTAAAAAGGGACACAACAGTTATCAGGGTTCCCTGGAATCATAATATTTCTGAAGAAGATTATGATGGGCTTTTTATTTCAAATGGGCCGGGCGATCCAAAACATTGTGTTGAAACAATAGAAAATATTAAAAATGCTCTTAAAGAAGATAAGCCTGTTTTTGGTATTTGTTTGGGAAATCAATTAATGGGACTTGCCTCGGGAGCAGATACCTATAAATTAAAATACGGACATAGAAGTCATAATCAACCTGTTTTGCAGAAAGGTACAAAAAGATCATTTATTACCTCACAAAATCATGGTTATGCAATAGATAATAATAGCTTGTCGAAAGAATGGGAACCATTATTTATTAATATTAATGATGATACTAATGAAGGGCTCAGGCATAAAACAAAACCTTTCTTTTCTTCACAATTTCATCCTGAAGCTTCAAGTGGCCCAACCGATACAGAATTTCTTTTTGATGAATTTATCGAAATAATAAAGAAGAACTTGAAAAAATAACTGTTACTGATTGAACATTAAATATTATATAAATGAATAAGGATATCAAAAAGGTAATTGTACTGGGCTCAGGAGCATTAAAAATAGGAGAAGCTGGTGAATTTGATTATTCAGGATCGCAGGCATTAAAAGCTTTGAAAGAGGAAGGGGTTATTACTGTACTAATTAACCCAAATATTGCTACTGTTCAAACATCAGAAGGAATTGCAGATAAAATTTATTTTTTACCGGTTACGAAATATTTTGTTGAAGAGGTTATTAAAAAAGAAATGCCCCAGGGTATATTGCTCGCTTTTGGTGGCCAGACAGCTCTTAATTGTGGTATAGATTTATTTAAATCAGGAATTCTGAAGAAGTATAATGTTAAAGTACTTGGCACACCAATTCAGGCAATAATTGATACTGAAGATAGAGATATTTTTGTAAAGAAATTAAATGAGATTGATGTTGATACTATAGAAAGTGTTGCTGTGACAAGCCTTGATGATGCTAAAGCGGCTGCAAAAAACCTTGGATATCCAATTATTATTCGTGCAGCTTATTCTCTCGGGGGCCAGGGTAGCGGTTTTTGTTTTAATGAAGAGGAACTTTTTGAATTGAGTCAAAAAGCATTTTCATATTCTGAACAGATATTAGTTGAAAAATCGTTGAAAGGGTGGAAAGAAGTAGAATATGAGGTTGTTAGAGATCAATACGACAATTGTATCACTGTTTGTAATATGGAGAATTTTGATCCTTTGGGAATACATACAGGGGAAAGTATTGTTGTTGCTCCTTCTCAAACATTATCAAATAGTGAATATCATAAACTCAGAGCATTATCTATTAAAATAATCAGGCATATTGGTATTATTGGAGAATGCAATGTTCAATATGCTCTTGATCCTGAATCGGAAGACTACAGAGTAATAGAAGTAAATGCCCGTCTGTCACGGTCAAGTGCACTGGCTTCAAAAGCTACCGGATATCCACTTGCCTTTATTGCAGCAAAATTAGGCCTTGGTTATGGACTTTTTGAATTAAAAAATTCTATTACTAAAACAACAACTGCATGTTTTGAACCTGCTCTCGACTATATTGTTTGCAAAATACCAAGATGGGATCTGAATAAATTTCATGGTGTGTCCAAATTAATAGGAAGCAGTATGAAATCGGTGGGTGAAGTTATGTCAATAGGACGTTCCTTTGAGGAAGCTATTCAAAAAGGTATTAGAATGATTGGGATGGGGATGCATGGTTTTGTAGGAAATAAAAATCAGGATAGCTGGGATATTGAAGCAGAACTGAGCAATCCTACTGATATGAGGATTTTTGTAATTGAACAAGCTTTTGAAAAAGGATATAGTGTTGATGAGATTTACAAGTATACAAAAATAGATAAATGGTTTTTAGTAAAACTCAGAAATATTTTTGATCTGAAAAACCAAATGGAAAAGCATAAAACTCTTGAAAATTTATCAGATGATTTATTATTAGATGCTAAAAAACAAGGATTTTCAGATTTTCAGATTGCCAGATTTGTTTTAAAAAGCAAAGATGATAATATTGAGGATGATCTTCTTAAAATAAGAAAGTATAGATTAAAAAGAGGAATTAAACCTTATGTGAAACAAATTGACACACTTGCCGCAGAATATCCTGCTCAAACAAATTATTTATATCTTACATATCATGGAATAGAACATGATATAAATTATGAAAAGGATAAAAAATCAGTTATTGTTCTTGGTTCGGGAGCATACAGAATTGGCTCAAGTGTAGAATTCGACTGGTGCAGTGTTAATGCCCTTAATACTATTAATAAAGAAAAATATAGATCGGTAATGATAAATTATAATCCGGAAACAGTAAGTACAGATTATGATATTTGTGATCGTTTATATTTTGATGAGCTTTCTTTTGAAAGAGTTTTAGATATTATTGACCTTGAATCTCCAAAAGGGGTTATTGTTTCAACAGGAGGGCAAATTCCAAATAATCTTGCAATACGATTATATGAGCAAAAAGTTAATGTTTTAGGAACATCTCCTTTATCAATAGACAGGGCCGAAAACAGACACAAATTTTCTATGATGCTTGATAAATTGAAGGTAGATCAACCTAGATGGAAAGAATTATCAAGCATAAAAGGAATACATGGTTTTATTGAGAAGGTAGGCTTCCCTGTTCTGATACGTCCTTCTTATGTTCTGTCGGGTGCCGCAATGAATGTGGTTTCAAACAAGAACGAACTTGAACATTACCTCGAGATAGCTGTTCTTGTTTCAAAAAAATACCCTGTTGTTGTAACCGAATTTATTGAGCAAGCGAAAGAAATTGAAATTGATGCCGTAGCTCAAAATGGAGAAATGATCTCATACGCTATTTCCGAGCATGTTGAGTTTGCCGGGGTTCATTCAGGTGATGCTACTATGGTGTTTCCTCCTCAGAAACTCTATTTTGAAACAGTAAGGCGAATAAAAAAGATTAGCAAACAAATAGCAATAGAACTTAATATTTCCGGTCCTTTTAATATGCAATTTCTTGCAAAAGATAATGATATTAAGGTGATCGAATGTAATTTGAGGGCATCAAGAAGTATGCCTTTTGTTTCCAAAGTATTAAAGACAAATTTAATTGAATTAGCTACAAAAGTAATGCTGGGAAAAAAGGTTGAAAAACCTCATAAGTCAATATTTGATTTAGATTATATAGGCATTAAAGCTTCCCAGTTTTCATTCTCCAGATTACAAAAAGCCGATCCGGTTCTTGGGGTAGATATGTCTTCAACAGGTGAGGTGGGTTGCATAGGAGAAGATTATTACGATGCTGTATTAAAGGCAATGTTATCAGTAGGCTACAAAATTCCTGAAAAGAATGTATTATTATCAACAGGCCCGATTCATGATAAAGTTGAATTATTGCAAAGCTGTCATATGATGCAGGATAAAGGCTATAATATTTTTGCAACAAAAGGAAGTGCCGAATTTCTTAAAGGGAATGGTATTCAGGCAACTGTATTGCACTGGCCGGATGAAAATAAGCATCCCAATACCCTGAATTATTTAAAAAACAGATTAATTGATTTTGTAGTGAATATTCCAAAAAACCTCGAAGAGGGTGAACTATCTAACGATTATTCAATAAGAAGAGCTGCAATTGATTATAATATTCCTTTAATAACAAATGCCAGATTGGCAACAGCCTTTATTACTGCATTTTGTAAGATGAAAAAGGAAGATATATCTATAAAATCCTGGGATGAATATTAATTAAATGCTAGCAAATGTTTTCCAATGAAATTTTTAAAATCTTATTGATTACTCAATTTTCTGTTGCTATCGGAATATTTGTAATATTGCGTTTTATAAGCGCACCATATGGCAAACATAATCGAAGGGGGTGGGGTATTACTATTCAGTCAAAATATGCCTGGCTTATTATGGAAATTCCTGCTGTAGTAATAATGGCATTAGTTTATATTTTAAATTTCAAAAGCTTCAATATTGTTTCTTTTATTTTTCTGATTATATGGGAGACCCATTATATTTACAGAGCATTTATTTACTCACAATTATTAAGAGGCTCCAAAAGATCTTTCCCGGCTGTAATAGTATTATTTTCTATATTATTTAATTGTATTAACGGATATATTAATGCCCATTATCTGTTCGTAATAAATACATCAATAGATATTTCCTGGTTATTATCACCAATGTTTATAATTGGAATTATCCTTTTTATTTCCGGATTTGGATTAAATATTTTTTCTGATAAAAAATTACGTAGCCTCAGAAAACCAGGTGAAATTTCGTATAAGATGCCATTAAATGGGCCTTTCAAATATATTTCCAACCCTAATTACCTCGGAGAAATTATTGAATGGACAGGATGGGCTGTTCTTACATGGTCTTTACCGGGACTGGCTTTTGCAATTTTTACTTTTGCTAATCTGGTTCCAAGAGCAATTTCAAATCATAAATGGTATATCGCAAAATTTCCTGATTATCCGAAATCCAGAAAAATTATTTTACCATTTTTGTACTAAATAATTGTTTATCAGAATTTTTTAAAACCGATAATTTCTCTAACCTCTTTTAATGTTTTAGATGTGCTTTCACGTGCTTTTTCAGCTCCCATCCTAACAACTTTACTTAAATATTTATCGTCATTATAAATATCAATAATTTTTTGTCTGAAAGGACTTGTGAACTTAATAATATCTTCAGCAAGTTGTTTTTTCATATCCCCATAACGGATTTCACATTTGCTGTATTTTTCTTTAAAAAATTCTACTGTATCAGGAGTCGAAACAACTTCCATTAATGAAAATAAATTTTGAATTGCTTCCGGAGGAGTTTGGTTCATTTCTGTTGGCCCACTGTCAGTAACAGCCCTCATTACTTTTTTCCTAATATCTTTCTCCTCATCAATAAGGTAAATTCCATTGCCTTCAGATTTCCCCATTTTGCCTTTTCCATCCAGGCCTGGAATTTTAATTAGTTCTTCACCAAAATTATAGGGAACAGGTTCAGGAAAATAATCTACACCATAAATACGGTTAAACCTACGTGCAAATTTTCTGGCCATTTCCAAATTCTGTTCCTGGTCTTTACCTACCGGGACTTTATTTGCCTTATGAATAATAATATCGGCAGCCATCAATACCGGATATGTTAGAAGGCCTGCATTTACATTATCAGGTTGAGTACGGATTTTTTCTTTAAAAGTTGTTGTACGTTCCAATTCGCCAATATATGCATTCATGGAAAGTAATAAGTATAATTCCGGAATTTCGGGAATATCACTCTGAACATATATTGTTGATATTTCAGGATCGAGCCCGGTTGCAAGATATTCGGATAATACTTTTTTTACATTTGAATGAAGGTCCTTTGGTGCTGGATGAGTTGTAAGTGAATGATAATCAGCAATAAAGAAGTAGCAATTATTTTGATGCTGCATTTTAATAAAATTCTTAATTGCACCAAAATAATTGCCTAGGTGTAAATTTCCTGTTGATCTTATTCCACTTAATACCGTTTCCATAATAATATCTAAAAAAAATAGGATTTATAAAGATGACAAAGTTATAAAAGTTCACTAATATATTTAGCTAAGACTATATGTTAAATATCCCCATACAATATACCGGCCTAATTTACCCAATAACATAAATGTGCTTACAAGAATAATATTAGACCTGATTACACCTAAACAGATAGCAATAAGATCGCCTACCACCGGAACCCATGCCAGGAATGCAAATAAAGCAGATTTATTGTGCATTTTTTTCTTATACTGAAGAACCTTTTCTTTTTTTACACGAAGATATTTTTCAATCCATTGCCACTTGCCTAAATAACCAAGAAAAAATGAACTCATGCCTCCGCCCCAGTTTCCTATGGTTGCAACTATAATACACATTTTTATATCGTATCCTGAGATTATTAACAAGCTTAATAAGGCCTCGGAACTAAAAGGTAATACTGTAGCAGCAAGAAAACTTGCAAGAAATAAACCCCAATAACCATATTCAAATAAGTCTGTCATTTTGTAGAATAAATGCAAAGATTCACAAAAAAAAGCGTATTTAATATTATTGGTGGGATTTTCAAAGTTTTTTCTTTTTTACTTATTCTATACCTTTGTCAGATAATAATTGGTTATTATGGACACAACAAGACAAAATAAAATATCAAGATTAATTCAAAAAGAACTGTCCGAATTTTTTCGAAAAGAAGGTAGTATTTTTGCAAAAGGTATTTTATTTACTGTTACAGTAGTAAGAATAAGTCCGGATATGGGCGTTGCAAAAGTTTTTTTAAGCATTTTTCCTTCAAACGATAAGGAGGAAATATTAATTGAAATTAGAAAAAGGTCCAAACAGATAAGGTTTGAGCTTGCAAAAATAACACGATCACAATTAAGGTCTGTTCCGGAATTGATATTTTATATTGATGATTCATTAGATTACGCAGAAAAGATCGACAAATTGCTAGATAAATAAACTATTTAATAATTATTTTTTGAATTTCCCTTTTTACATAGCCCGCCGGTATCTGATATCAAAGAAATCGAAGAATGTAATTAATATCATTTCAGCTGTTTCTATTGGAGGTGTGTGTATTGGTACTATGGCTTTAATAGTGGTACTCTCATTTTTTAACGGCCTGGATGGATTTGTCAGGTCTTTGTTTAGTGCATTTGATCCCGATATTAAAGTTGAGATTAGGAATGGTAAAACCTTTACTCCTGAAGAAGCAACATTAGAGAAAATAAAAAATATTGATGGAGTTTTATTTTATATCGAGGTACTTGAAGAAAACACTTTAGTGGAATATGGCGATAAAACTGAAATAGCGACAATTAAAGGAGTTGGTAATCAATTTGTTGAAATGAGCGGTATTGATAGTATGATTATTGTTGGAGATTTTATATTAGAAGATAATGATGAAAATTATGCTGTTATAGGAAGAGAACTGGCATATAAGCTTTCAATATGCGTTAATTGTATTATTCCGGTAATGAAAGTTCATATACCAAAAAGAATAAGCTCAAATACCCTAATTCCTGAAATCAGCAGTGAAATAATAAGCCCATCTGGTATTTTTTCAATCCAGGATGAAGTAGATTCAAAATATATAATTGTTCCAATAAGATTTGCCAGAGAATTACTGAAATATAATAAGGAAGTAAGTGCAATTGAAATTAAAATTAGTGACGATAAAAATGTTAAGAATATTAAGGAAAAAATAAGCGATATTTTTGGAGATAATTTTATTATTAAAACTCAATTTGAGCAGCATGAGGATTTTTTTAAGATTATGAAATCAGAAAAGTGGGCGGTTTTTCTCATTCTTACATTTATTCTGTTGGTTGCATCCTTTAATATTATTGGTTCTCTCACAATGTTAATTATTGATAAGAAAGCTGACATACAGATTTTTAATAGTATGGGAGCAAAAAGAAAAACTATCAGGATGATTTTTCTCCTGGAAGGATGGCTGATATCAGCTATTGGGGCAGCGGGGGGAATAATTCTTGGAATCCTGATCTGTCTTTGTCAGCAATGGTTCGGATTTGTAAGATTCCCTGATAGTGGGACATTTATTATTGATGCATATCCCGTCAAAATAATATTTACGGATATAATAATTATAGCCTGTTTGGTTTTTCTTATAGGATTTATTGCTGCATGGTTCCCTGCGCAGAAATTCAGTAAATTAAGTATTCAGAAGAAGGAGAAATATTAAGAAATAAATCATTTATCCGGTTATTGTGATAATACCATAATTATACTATACCATTGTGCCATATTTATCAGATATATAATCGAGTATATCATATACTTCTGAACGGTCTAAAGATTGTAATAGTTTAATTCTTGTTATCCTGAAATTTGGTATTCCCTTAAAGCAAGCAGCAAAAAATCTCCTCATTGATAAAATGGCTCTTTTTTCTTCTTTTGATTCAAGCGCTTTTCCAAAGTGGTCTTTCAGATAATTTACCTGATCATTAATTGTATAGGCCGGAAGCTCCTCCCCGGTTTTAAGAAAATGTTTTATTTCTTTGAATATCCATGGCCGTCCTATTGAAGCCCTTCCTATCATTATAGCATCGACACCGTACTTATTAAACATTTCTTTTGCTTTTTCCGGACTATCAATATCACCGTTCCCTATAACAGGAATAGAAATTCTGGGATGGTTTTTTACCTCACCTATTAAAGCCCAATCAGCTTCACCGGAATACATTTGTGTTTTTGTCCTGCCATGAATTGTTAAAGCTTGTATGCCAACATCCTGTAATTGTTCTGCAACTTCAACAACATTTTTATTTTTTTCATCCCACCCAAGTCGTGTTTTTGCTGTGACAGGTAGTTTAGATGCTTTTACCACAGATCCTGCCATTTTAATCATTAATGGAATATCTTTTAATAATCCTGCTCCGGCACCTTTTCCGGCAATTTTTTTTACAGGGCATCCAAAATTTATATCAATCAGGTCGGGCCTGGACTCCTCAACAATTTTCACTGATTCAACCATAGCATCAACATGTTTGCCATATATTTGAATGCCAAATGGATGTTCATCTTCATGAATCTGTGTTTTAGTAATGATTTTTTTTACATTTCTTATCAAAGCATCCGATGCAACAAATTCTGAAAACATCAGATCCACACCATATTGTTTACATATTAACCGAAATATAGTATCTGTTACATCCTCCATTGGAGCAAGTACAAGAGGATATTCACCGAAATTTATATTTCCTATTTTAAACATTATTCATTGATTATTATGACAAAATTAATATTTTATCAATATATTTTTCAGAATCACTTATACTTGAAGTATATATTGATGTATTATTTAAAAATATTAAATTTAAGGCTTGTATTAACCATTAATATAAAAAACAATTAATATTGCCAACATTATTGATGTTATAAACAGTATTTACAAATTAAATTCAAAGCATATGAAGCAAAGTTTATTAATTGTATTTATACTTACTTTCAATCTTATTTGTGATAATGTATTTTCTCAGGAAAATTATTTTAGGACCAATAATGATTTAATAAATTTTTATAAAGTAAATAACAGATATGAACCGGCAAAAAATAAATTATTCTTAGATATTGAAAACGCTAATTTTATTAAGAATAATGAATACTTCAATAATTATTATCCGGGTTATACATTAATTGGTTATTATTTAAAACCGGAGATAACTTATTCACCAGGAGATAGAGTAAATTTGAGAGCAGGTTTTCACTTATTAAAATATTCAGGTCTTGATAATTTCTCGCAAAAAACACCAATATTCAGTATTGAGCTTAAACTAAATAAAAGAACAGATCTTATTATTGGTACACTAAAGGGTAATATACAACATAATTTGCCGGAACCTCTTTATCAATTTGAGAGATTATATACATCTAATGTTGAGAATGGGATACAATTATTATATAATTCGCTCAGAATAAATTCTGATATCTGGCTCAATTGGCAGAAATTTATAAATAAAGGTGATCCTTTTCAGGAGGAACTTATTTTTGGAAACATGACTAATATTAATGTTTTCAATTTTCACAATTCATTTTTTATAAACATCCCATTTTATGCTGTTGTTTCACATAAAGGAGGCCAGATAGATAGTTCGGATAAAAGTATGCAGACTCTTGTAAATCTGGCATCAGGAATTTCTTTCAGGAAAAAAATGGACAGCAGATTTTTGAAGTCAATTAATCTGGATGGGCTGTATTATACATATAATGATATTTCGCCAAATCCATATCTGAATTATGAAAACGGACAAGCATTCAATATGGATATTGGAATTCAAACCAGCCATTTTAAATTATCTGCTGGATATTGGAATTCAAATAAGTTCTTTTCCCCTCTGGGAGAACCTTTGTTTCAATCAATAATTTCTGATGATGATACATACTATGAGGCAAGAAAACAAATATTTACAGCTAAACTGATTTATAATAAAAAGATAAAGGAATATTTATTTGCAGGACTAAGATTTGAGCAATATTATGATCTTAATAATAATAACTATGATTTTTCATTTGGAATTTATCTGATTTTTAAGAATCAGTTTTTACTTAAAAAACTGAGATAAAATATTCTGAATGATTATTTATGGCAAACCGATTAACAAAAGAATTCTTTATTAACGATGCCCTTGATATTGCTCGGTATCTTCCTTCTTATAACCGAATAAAAACAAAGAATAAAAGAATGCAAAAAAACTTGCACCTGCCTGGGTTTCAATTGTATCTTCATTGAGCATTGATAAAAATGCGATAATAAAATATATTACAAAAAAATAATTCATAGATTTTCTTTCCAGAACTACAGGATATATTAGAGCATACATAATCCATAAAAATCCAAAAATTCCAAAAGCAGCCAAAAATGTAAGATATTGATTATGTGCCCTTAATCTTCGGTTCATATCTAATGTTGAATCCATTTTTTCATATTCTATTCTATAACTGTTTATTAAATCACCAGTTCCGACGCCAGTCCAGAAATTTTGTTTAATTATTCTTGAAGCAACCTTAATGTATTCTATTCTTTGAGTAACTGAATGCCCACTGGGATTGCCACCCTTATTGTAAACATCTAACTGCCAGATAATCTGATATATTTTTGCTTTTAGGCTAAGTTTGTTCTTGAAAATATAATTAGCATATCCTTCTTCAATAAGACTTATGTCATCCTTAGTAAGTTTCCGGACTCCTTCAGCATCTTTTCTAAAACCGCGAGAGGTTAAAAAACGAATTAAAGTATATCTGATCTCCTGGTTTTTTTTATCTTTTGAAAAATATTTAAATTCTGATATTTTTTCCCATTCTTCAATTAATTCTTTTTCACATATATATAATCCGACATATGATCCATTTTCAACCTGGGTATTGTCTAAATCATGCCAATAATAATTCCCTTGAGATGTTGTTTTTTCAAGCGACTGTATATCAGTCTTTTTAACATCATAGAATTTTATTACTGAACTGACCAGATATGAAATTATAATAATAGGCACTATAATTAAAATTGAGAATAATGATATTCTCAGGATTCTTCTTTTTTGCTTTTTGATCCAGTATATGAACAAAATAAAAGCGCTTATTAAGAATACAATCAATCCGGTCATTGATAGTAGAATAAAAAGAAAAACTATCAGCCAGCCAATGATCAGAATATAGATTAATATGGTAATAGTTTTATGTTTATCTCCTGCAAATATTAAATAATATAAAAGAGAAAAGATTGCAATATTTATTAAAAGTGAAAAACGAATATGATCAATAAATATTGATATTTCCCTTATATCATTGAATTTTTCAGGGACAGATTTTATTATACTATGAATAGGAAATCCAAGAAAATACCCAATACTTATAAATGTTGAAATTGAAACAGCTGCTGCAAAAATCAACAATAGTTTTTTTAACTGCTTATTATTTAAGGCAGGAGAAGTGCCTACTATCAATGGAAATGCAAGTAAAGGAAGTTTTATTTTAATATCATGTAATCCCTGACTAAGATCTTCTGAATAAATCAGGCCAATTAAATGGATTAAAAATATTGAAATGACAAGAATAATACCTTTTCTTGATTTAAGTATACGGAATTTAGTGTTAAAATTTCCTTCAGAAAGCCAGTTTAAAACCATTATAATTTGAGCAACAGTTAAAGCAAACCGCGATAATGACAAACTTGCAGCAAATATAATCAGAGACCAATAATATATATTGAAATGAGTTTTTGTTCCGGATAATAACATAAACAAATATAATTATACCTTAATAAAAGATAAAATTATTCCGAATTATTAGTTTTTCACTATAAATAGTTAATAAAATAATTAAGTATCAGGGTATTTTAATTCATAAATGTCCTTTTTTTGTAAAAAAAACCAACATGCTTAAGATTGGATTAATAGGTTCAGAAGAAAACTGTATAAAATATCAATTAGAAATTAATAAAAGTGCCAACGCTATTGTGTCAGGTATTTTTGATTCTTCATCAAAAACAATAGGAGATTCAGAAAATTCATATTTTCAATTCTATAAAACTCCGGGCGAATTATTTGATAATGTAGATATTGTATGTATTACCCAAAAAAAGGATAGCTTTGAAATAATATCCACTGCAATAAAAAATTCAAAGCACGTATTTTTACCATTCCCTGTTTCGTTTAATATAAATGACATTGAAACTATTGTGAAACTTGCAGGAGAGGCTGGAGTAAAGGTTCAAATGAGTTTAAATGAATATTATTATCCGGTTTTCAAATGTGCAACAAAGTTTGTAGAATCTCCACTTTTTATTGATGCAAAATATAATAATAAGAATGCTGATCTAACATCATATATAAATAACAACTTACTATATGATGTTATGATTATTATGAATCTTGTAAATTGTGATATCAGAAAAATTACAACAATTAGCGTTCCTGTATTAAATAATGGCCCGGGTTTAATTAATGTAAGAATTGAATTTAATAATGGTTGTATAGCTAATATTACTGTCGATGGTTTATCGCCGGTTAATAAACATGAGTACATGTTTTACCAGAAAGGATCGATGATCAGATTTAATTTAATTGAAAAGAAATTTTCCCTGTCATCTTTAAATCCTGTTGATGCCGGAGGCACAGATAATCAACAATATAATCATGACAATTCTTTTAGTGAACAATTTTATTATAAAGAGAATGATCTTATAAGCCACCAGGTACTATCTGAAGAAATTAATTCGTTTATTGAATCAATAAAACAAAATATCCCTCCTAAAATCAGTATTGAAGATTACTATAAAACCTGTCAGGTAATTCAGACCATCACTGAGAGAATAAAAATTAATTAATTCCATCAAATTTAATCCATATATATATTGAAATTAAAAATTAATTATTAGCTTTGCACTCCATAATTTTAAGCGGATACTATTATTGTATTTGTGTATTAATTAAAAACTTAAGATAGGACGTGAATACATTAAGTTATAAAACAATATCGGCAAATAAAGCTACTGTTAATAAAGAGTGGTATATTATTGATGCTGAAGGAGAAATATTAGGCAGGCTTGCATCTGCTGTAGCAAAGATTCTACGTGGAAAAAATAAGCCTGATTTTACTCCCCATGTTGATTGTGGAGACAATGTTATAGTTATTAATGCTGAAAAAATAATACTCTCAGGAAATAAACTTACTGACAAGGTTTATTTAAGCCATACAGGTTATCCTGGTGGGCAAAGAAAAACATCTCCACAGGAAATTTTAGCAAAAAAACCGACATCATTAATTGAACGATCTGTAAAAGGTATGCTTCCAAAGAATAAAATTGGAAGTGAATTGTTCAGAAATCTGTTTGTTTATACTGGCACTGAGCATTCACATGAGGCACAGCAGCCAAAAGAAATTAAATTAAATTCAATTAAATAGAAGCATGGAAGTTGTTAATGCACTTGGAAGAAGAAAATCTGCTATTGCCAGAATTTTTGTTAACGATGGTAAAGGTAAGATAACAATTAACAAAAGAGAGATAAGTGATTATTTCCCAAACGAACATTACAGGAAAGTTATTATGCAACCCCTGGAACTGGTTGATGCTATTGGGAAAGTTGATATAAAAGTTAATCTGTCAGGTGGTGGAGAAAAGGGACAAGCCGAAGCGCTCAGACTAGCAATTGCCCGGGCTCTTATTAAGATTGAACCAGAAAATAAACCAATTTTAAAAAGCAACGGACTTCTGACTCGTGATCCACGTGAGGTTGAACGGAAGAAACCAGGAAGGCCAAAAGCAAGAAAAAAATTCCAATTCAGTAAGAGATAGAATTATTATTAATAGAGGTTTAGTATCTAAATTATTAAGACTTTCAATCTTTGAAGCTACTTAATAATTGCTAAAACAGAATGTAAACTTAAAAAAATGTCTAGAACCAATTTCAACGAATTATTAAAAGCTGGTGTACATTTCGGCCATTTAAAGAGAAAATGGAATCCGAGTATGGCACCTTATATTTTTATGGAGAAAAATGGTATTCATATACTCGATCTTCATAAGACTATAAAAAAAATTGATGAAGCATCTGCTGCGATAAAGCAAATTGCTATTTCAGGAAGAAAAATATTGTTTGTTGCAACAAAGAAGCAGGCAAAAGAGCTTGTATCAGAAAAGGTTAAAGCAATAAATATGCCTTATATAACTGAACGGTGGTCTGGTGGAATGCTTACCAATTTCCCAACTATTAGAAAGGCAATAAAAAAGATGACCTCAATCGATAAAATGTCTGTTGACGGCACATTTAAACATTTATCGAAAAGAGAAAGACTTCAAATTACCAGACAACGTGCAAAACTTGAGAAAATATTAGGAAGTATTAAAGATCTGACCAGACTTCCTGCTGCTTTATTTGTTGTTGATATTTCAAAAGAACGTATTGCTGTTGCAGAAGCAGTTAAGCTGGGCATTCCTGTTTTTGGAATTGTAGATACAAATTCCGATCCGAGTAATATTGATTTTCCCATTCCGGCAAATGATGATGCTTCAAAATCAATATCTCTTATTATGGATATTATGTGTACCTCAATTATGGAAGGTCTGATTGAAAGAAAAAATGAACGAGAAAAAGAAAGTGCCAATAAAATCAGAAAGTCGGAAAAAAATAAAATTAAAACTGATGATAAAATCAATGATAAGAAAGAGGAAACGACAGTAAAATCAGAAACTAAAGAAGAAGTATCTAAAGAAGAAGTAACTAAAGAAGAAGTAATTGAAGAGGAAGTAACTAAAGAAGAAGTAATTGAAGAAGAAGTAATTGAAGAAGAAGTAATTGAAGAAAAACCAATTGAAGAAAAACCTGAAATTTCTGATTCAAAAGAGTAATTGATAATTCAAAAAGATAAAATTAAAAACAATATACCATGACACAAATAACAGCTGCTGATGTAAATAATTTAAGAAAAATTACAGGAGCCGGTATGATGGATTGTAAAAAAGCACTTCAGGAAACCGGAGGTAATACAGAAATGGCGATAGACCTGTTGAGAAAAAAAGGACAAAAAGTTGCGAGTAACCGAGCCGATAGGGAAGCCTCAGAGGGTGTTGTGATTTCAAAAACAAATTCTGACAAAAAATCAGGCGTGTTAATTAGCTTAAATTGTGAAACAGATTTTGTTGCAAAGAATGAAGATTTTATAAGCTTTACAAACAAAATTGCAGATATTGCAATTAATAATGAAGCTAAGAACCTCCAGGATTTACTTAAAACAGATATGGATGGCCATACTATTGAACAAAATATTACAAATAAGATTGGAGTTATTGGTGAAAAAATTGAATTGGCTTACTACGAAAAAATTGATGCAGCTTATGTAATCTCATATATACATCCTGGAAATAAACTTGCTACTCTGGTTGGATTCGATCAGGAAGAAATTGAAGAACAACAAGCAAAAGATGTAGCTATGCAGGTTGCTGCTATGAACCCTATTTCTATTGATAAAGATGATATTCCTAAAAGTGTAATTGAGAAAGAAATTGAAATTGGTAAAGAACAGGCTAGAGAAGAAGGAAAACCAGAAGAAATTCTTGAAAAAATTGCTGTTGGAAAATTAAATAAATTCTTTAAGGAGAATACCTTAATGAACCAGCAATTTATCAAAGAAAGCAAACAGACTGTTAAACAATATCTTGAGGAACATAATAAGAATATTAAAGTTGTCGGTTTTAAACGATATACACTGAATATATAGGGAATCAAATAAATTTGAAAAAAAAGAGGGCTTAGTTAATTTAGACCCTCTTTTTTTTTACTTTAGCTGGACGATCTTTTTCAAATTTTTATATCATGAAAAAATATAATAGAATACTGTTAAAATTGAGTGGAGAATCATTAATGGGAGAGAAAGAATATGGAATCGATTCTCAACGATTGAATGATTTTGCAATACAAATAAAGGAGATTCTGGATTTGGGAATTGAAATAGCAATTGTTATTGGCGGGGGGAATATTTTTAGGGGTGTTCAGGGTTTAAAATCAGGCGTTGATCGTGTCAAGGGTGATTATATGGGTATGCTTGCAACAGTAATTAATGGTTTGGCATTACAATCGGCACTGGAAAATCTTGGAATAAAGGCCAGAGTTTTTACCTCGGTGAAAATGGAACCTATTACCGAAATGTATTCAAAAAATAAATGTGTAGCGGCACTAATTAATTCCGAAATAGTTATTTTTTCAGGAGGAACAGGTAACCCGTTTTTTACTACGGATACTGCCGCCACACTTCGAAGTCTGGAAATTGAAGCTGATATTTTATTTAAAGGAACCCGTGTGGATGGTGTTTATTCAGCTGACCCGGAAGAAAATCCTGAGGCAGAAAAATATGAAAATATTAGTTTTGATGAAGTAATAAAAAAAGATTTGAAAGTAATGGATATTACTGCCTTTTCGATGTGCAGGGAGAATAATCTTCCGATAATTGTGTTTAATATGAATAAAAAAGGAAATTTAAAAAAGCTTATTTCTGGCGAAAAAATTGGAACTTTAATTGAGAATTAGATATATTTATAAGCTCGAATAATAAAAGACAATTATCATGACAGAAGAAATTCAGATGTACCTTGATGATGCAAGAGAAAAAATGAACAATGCAATATCTTATCTCGATGGAGAATTTTCAAAAATAAGAGCTGGTAGAGCAAATGTTCATATGCTCGATGGTGTGAAAATTGACTACTATGGAACACTAACTCCACTTCAACAGGTTTCAAATCTTGGAATTCCCGATCCCAGAACAATTGCCATTCAACCCTGGGACAGAAATGTTATTGATTTAATTGAAAAAGCAATTCTTAGTGCAAATCTGGGATTAAATCCAGTAAATAATGGTGAGATAATAAGGATAAATATACCACCACTAACAGAAGAAAGGAGAGTAGAATTAGTTAAACAAGTAAAAAACGAAGGGGAAAATTCGAAGGTTAGTATTAGAAATATTAGAAGAGACACTAATGAAGAATTTAAAAAATTGCAAAAGGAAGGGCTTTCAGAAGATTTGGAAAAAGATGCAGAAGGGGAGGTGCAAAAACTAACCGATGAATTTATAAATAAAATCAACGAAAAAATTGAAAATAAAGAGAAAGATATTATGACTGTCTGATTGGATGGTCTATCCAATATTCCCTGTATTTTTTTTAGTTACCACAATAAATAAATACTTTTGAGTTAAATAATAATGCTCTTATTTGTATATGGATAAAGGAGGTTTACTTGATAAAATTAATTTTCCTTCAGATCTAAGGAAAATTAGTGAAATAGATCTTATTAAGGTCTGTAATGAATTAAGACAATTTATTATTGATTCTGCATCAACAAATCCAGGACACTTTGGTGCCAGTCTTGGTGTGGTTGAATTAACTATTGCACTGCATTATGTTTTCAATACTCCTGACGATCAGATAATTTGGGATGTTGGACATCAGGCATATGGACATAAAATAATAACAGGAAGACGATCACAGTTTCATACAAATCGAAAATATAAAGGAATTAGCGGTTTCCCCAGCCCTAAAGAAAGCGAGTATGACGCCTTTGGTGTCGGACACTCTTCAACATCAATTTCTGCAGCATTAGGAATGGCTGTAGCCAATAAGTTTGATAATAATAAGAATAGAAAAACAATTGCAGTAATTGGTGATGGATCAATGACCGCCGGCCTTGCTTTTGAAGGATTAAATAATGCCGGAATCGAAAAATCTAATCTTCTGGTAATTCTTAATGACAATAATATTTCCATCGATCCCTCAGTTGGTGCCCTGAAAGAATACCTGGTGGATATTGCCACATCACGGACATATAACAGATTCAAAAACGAAACCTGGAATATATTAGGCAAAATAAGTAAATATGGCCCAAATGCAAGAATGCTCGTGCAAAAATTAGATAATGCCCTTAAATCTATGATGCTTAATCAGAGTAATCTGTTTGAGTCATTAAATTTTAGGTATTTTGGTCCGGTTGATGGACATAATATTAATCATCTGACAAAAGTCCTGAAAGATTTAAAAGATATTGATGGGCCAAAACTTCTACATATACTTACTAAAAAAGGGAAGGGTTTTAAACAAGCTGAAATAGACCAGACAGTATGGCACGCACCGGGAAAATTTGATAAAAAGACTGGCGAAATCATCAAATCAGAATTTTCAAAACCCGAACCACCTAAATATCAGGATGTTTTTGGACATACAATTGTTGAGCTTGCTGAAAAGAATTCAAAGATTATCGGTATTACACCTGCAATGCCCAGTGGGTCATCATTGAAAATTATGATGGAAAAAATGCCAGAAAGAACCTTTGATGTTGGCATTGCTGAACAACATGCAGTTACTTTTTCAGCTGGCCTTGCTTCACAAGGGTATTTACCTTTCTGTAATATATATTCAACCTTTATACAAAGAGCTTACGACCAGGTAGTGCATGATGTGGCTTTGCAAAATTTAAATGTGGTATTTTGTCTTGACAGAGGAGGGCTTGTTGGTTCTGACGGTGCTACTCATCATGGCAATTTTGATATGGCATTTATGAGATGTGTGCCCGGACTTACTATATCAGCTCCTATGGATGAGATCGAATTGAGAAATTTAATGTATACTGCCCAACTAAAAGATCAGGGGCCATTTGTTATCAGATACCCAAGAGGCAAAGGAGTTCATACAGATTGGCGGAAACCAATGAAAAAAATAACAATAGGGAAAGGACGTTGTATTTCAAAAGGAGAAAAATTAGCAATTCTTTCAATAGGACATGTAGGGAATTGTGTAAAAAAAGTGTCAATTAAATTAAAGAAAGAAAAAATTGTTATCGGACACTATGATTTACGCTTTATTAAGCCCCTTGATGATAAACTTCTACATGAAGTTCTTAATAAATATCAAAAAATTATTACTGTTGAGGATGGAGCAATAACAGGAGGTTTTGGAAGTTCAATTCTTGAATTTATGACCGACAACAATTATAAAGCTGATGTAATACGTCTTGGTATTCCTGACCGTTTTATTAATCATGGAAGCCAACAGGAACTTTATAAAGAATGTAATTTTGACGAGACAAGTATTTATGAGGCCGTAATTAAGATGATAAAATAACATGATTAATTTCTGTAAATTAATAAGACTTATTATTCTCCTGGCCATATTTTCGTTTTATTCAAGCTATAGTCAAATACCAGATTATCAAAGAATAACCGATTATGATGTGTCAACCTTATCATCAGAATTAAATGTGAAATTGAAAGGCCTGTCCCATAATGATGTTCATTGTATGATACAAGATTCCAGGGGTTATATGTGGTTTGGGACGAATGATGGATTGAACAGGTTTGACGGACTAAATTTCATAGTTTATTCATCAGATGTTAATCAGGAAAATCATTTCTTGAGAAATTCAAGTATTATGCGCTTATATTCCGACAGTGATGATTATATGTGGGTTGGGACTAAAAATGGCTTATACAAATTTGACCATATTTATAGGAAATTTGAATTTTATCAGAGTGATATTGATGATACACAATCATTATTGAATAATTCAATTACATCAATAATTGAAGATGATTCAGGATATATATGGGCCGGAACTTTTAAAGGCTTAAATAGAATAAATAGAAATACAGGAGAAACCAAATCTTATTTTTTTGAAAATAATAATTCTGAATCAATAAGCAACGATACTATTAATTGTTTATTTATAGACCATAATGAGGTTTTATGGATTGGAACTGTTAATGGGCTGAACAAATATGATGAAGAAAAAGATAGTTTTGAGAGACTGTATAGAAAAGATAATCTTTTGAATAGTATACCATATGATTTTATTAACAGTATTTGTGAAGACGATTATAATAATTTATGGATTGGTACCGGAGGCGGAATAGGAGTATTAGATTCTACCCGGCAGATTTTTACTAATTATTATATGGATAATAACAGATACAGTTTGAGCTCTGACATTATAACATCTATATTAAAAGACAGATATGGCAATATTTGGATTGGGACATATGGTTACGGGCTCAATATGTACAATAGAGAAAAGGATAATTTTATTAATTATAAAAACTCTAATGAAAATATATGGGGATCAAACAATAATTATATTTTATCATTATATGAGGATAATTCCGGCATTATTTGGGTCGGCTATCAGTATAAAGGTGTAAAAAAAATTGACCCAAATACTAGTAAATTCAGGCATCATCTGCCTAATAATGCAATTTTTTCAATATGGGAATACGAACCGGAAATATTCTGGGTAGGTACTGACGGCGGAATATTTGAATATAAGGCTTTAGGTCAAAATGAAAATAATAAAGTTGGTAAAGGATTATATTCTATCAGGGATCTTAAGAATAATGCAAGATTAGAAATAAGAGAAAAGGTAACATCCATATTGAGAGATAGTAAAGGCTTCTTCTGGTTTGGAACATTTATAGGATTGGTTAAATATGATCATATTAACGGAACCGCCTTAAAATATTATACCCACGATCCTGAGGATCCAAATAGTATTGCGGATGATAAAATAAATCATTTATTTGAGGATAGTAAGGGAACAGTCTGGATATCTACCTGGAATGGATTATCCTCACTGCATCCGGACCAGGAAAATTTTAATAATTATTATATTTCATTGGATTCAACAAATATTGGCGGCAATGACATTTATTCAATATTCGAAGATTCAAAAAATAGATTATGGGTTTCAACTAATAACGGGCTGTATCTTTTTAACCGGGAAACTAAGGCTTTTCAATTATTGTTTTCCGGCTCCGGAGGCATTAATGATCTAAGTTCAAAATTGATTTCTTCAATTATTGAAGATAATTCAGGAAGATTATGGATTGGTACACAAGGAGGCGGGTTAAGCGTTTTTGATGAAAATACCGGGCAGTTTGAATATTTCTCTGAAGAAGAAGGACTGGCTGATAATATGATTTTTGCAATTCTTCAAGACAATGAAACAAATTTATGGATAAGTACAGGATATGGATTGTCAAAATTTGATCGTGTTTCTAAAAAGTTTACAAATTACGATATTGAAAACGGCCTGCAAGGAATGGAGTTTTCTCCAAATTCAGCATATAAATCAAAAAGCGGTGAGCTTTTTTTTGGAGGAACAAACGGATTTAATTCTTTTTTTCCAAAAAGAATTAAAGAAAACCGATATGAAAGCCCTTTATTGATTACCTCATTTAAGGTTTTTAATGAACAGCAACCCGATAATTTTAATTCGGGCGATACTCTTACTCTGAAACATTTTGAAAACTCTTTTGCTTTTGAGTTCGCCTCCCTGGATTATACACACCATTATAACGATGAATTTGAATATATTCTTGACAATTTTGAGCAGGAATGGAAACATACAACATCATCAAACCGGGAAGTTAATTACGCCGAGGTTTCACCGGGATTTTATACCTTCAGAGTTAGAAAAACAAATATTCCTGAAGAATATAATGACAGCGAATATATTTTAAACCTGGTTATTGTTCCTCCATGGTGGACAACAACATTATTCCTTATTTCTGCTATAATTGTATTTATTTTGATTGTAGGAGTTATAATAAATGCCAGATTTCAAATGATAAAACGATCTCATGAGGTTGAGAAACAGATTATTGACTCTGAGAGAAAAGCACTGTTATCTCAAATGAATCCTCATTTTGTTTTTAACTCATTAAGTTCAATCCAAAATTTTATTTTAAAGAAAGACGAATTATCAGCAAACAGATATTTAGGCGATTTTTCATCCTTAATAAGGCGGATTCTTGAAAATTCCAAACTTGAGAGTATACCTCTTTATGAAGAATTAGAAACTTTGAAACTATATTTGTGCCTCGAACAAATGAGGTTTGCCAACAGCATTAAGGAAAAAATACAAATTGATGAAAGTATTGATTTGTTCACTACTAAAATCTCACCAATGTTAATTCAACCATATATTGAAAATGCAATACTTCATGGCTTAATGCCTAAGTCAAAAAACAGAGAACTTTCAATCTCAATAAATATTCATGATAATAAACGATTGCTTTGCACAATTGAAGATAATGGAATAGGGCGTGAAAAATCGCTCAAAATACGAGCAAAAGCAAAAACCCATCAATCAACGGGGATGAAAAATATTAAAGACAGAATCATTCTTTATAACAAAATTCATAAAACAAAAATGGATGTTAAAATCACGGATCTTTATGATGAAAATAATGAGGCATCCGGAACCAGGGTTGATTTGTATATCCCTTATGTTTTTGATTAATTCCAAATTTTTATTGTATCTTTCGAATATTGATTGATACTAGAGCGTAATTAATTATTGATATTTGAAAAATGGCAGAAATTATTAAAGCAATTATTGTTGATGATGAAGAAAACAGCATTTCAACCTTAAATATGCTGTTGGAAAATTATTGTCCCCAGGTCGAAATTATTGGAAAAGCAATGACACATAGGGAAGCTGTTTCAACTATTGATGAGCTAAAACCTGACCTGGTCTTTCTTGATATTTCAATGCCCGATGGTGATGGTTTTGAGGTATTAGAGAGTGTTACCTATAGATCGTTTGAAGTAATATTTATTACTGCCTATAATCAATATGCACTTCGTGCATTTGAATTTTCTGCTATTGATTACCTGTTAAAACCAGTTGATTATAAAAAACTTAAAGCAGCAGTTGAGAGATTTTCCAAGATTAATACAAATGAATTATTCGATAGCCGGGTTGGTGTTTTAAAAGAGAATCTTCAATCACAGAGCCATCGAATTATTTTGTCCTCAATGGAAGGATTTGATATTTATGAAATCTCCGATATTGTAAGATGTGAGGCTAATGGTTCTTATACAAATTTTTATTTTAATAATAAGCAAAAACTAATTACTTCTAAAACACTTAATAATTTTGAAAAACTGCTTTCTGATCTTTCTTTTTCAAGAATTCATAGTAAACACCTGGTTAATCTAAAATATATTAAAAAATATGTTAGTGGAAGAGGTGGTTATGTCGTATTAGAAGACGGAAGTAAAGTAGATGTTTCCGAAAGGAAAAAAAGAGATTTTATACGTCAAATGAAAATGACATCCCGATCAACCTAGGTGAAAACTTGATAATTTCGCAAATAAAAAGTCAAAATACACGATAACAAAGAGAGGCAACACGCTAGCAAATTCAAAAGATATTTTTCTTTATATTTACTGATAATGAAATATTTATTTCATTGTTATTAATTGTTTAATTAAAATTCAATAGATATGAAAAGATTTTTTTTACTCTTTATTGCCAGTGCTTTTGTATTAGTAAGTTTTGGACAAAAAATTGAAAAGGGTCTAAATGATTCTTATGAAAACCGGCTGGAAAAACCTTTACCAATTAAATGGTCAAATTTGAAAGCTGATGGTGATGTTTTCTGGTTAGAAGAATTTGACTGGGAAAATCCTGATGATGTGAAAGGCTGGACATTACCTGATGGCTATTCTATTGTTGATCTGTCTGAAGAAGATTTTGGCCATACATGGATGTGGAGAGCTGGAGATGATAGTATTACAGGGATATATACATTTGAAAAAGGTCATGCGTATTCCAAATCACCTGATAATGGATTTCTGGTATTACCTATGGACGAGTTTAATTCTGTTGATGGCATTAATACATCTAATGCCGGAAATTGTTATATAGAATTTCCACCTGTAGATTGTTCTGATCATGAAACCGTAGTACTTGCCTTTCAGCAGTATTTTCGATTTAATGGCAATTCAGCACGAAAAAAAGTTCTAATTACTGTTGATGAGGGTGTTCATTGGGCAGAATATTTATTGTATTATGACACTCCTACAAATCAATTTTGTATTAATCCAAATGTTGAAATTAATATTTCTGATATAGCTGGTGGGCAATCAGGTGTTATTTTAAGAATTCACTGGGAGGCTGGTTCAAGGTACTTTCTGGCTATTGATGATATGTGTATGTATGATGCTTATCATAACGATATATTAATTGAGAATCAATGGTCCTTTGTTAATAATAATATTGATAATGAAGAAGAAGGTTATTATTCCTGGATGCCTTTTAATCAAATTGGCAATAATAATTTTGGGGCTTTCGATTTCAAGGCAGCAGTACTAAATATGGGTACCGAAGATGCTGCAGGTGCACATCTTAATGTAGAAATTTTAAAGAATGGAGTATCTGTTTATAATGAAAACTCTGCTGCAAGAAATATGGATTATGAGAGAGATACCTTTTATATTGAAACACAATATATGGCTGATGATTATGGTGATTATCAAATAGCTTTATCTGCAGTTGAAAGTACGGATGATCAAAGATTATCGAATAATACAAGTACCATGTTATTCACAGTTAATGATAGTATTTATGCCCGTGACGATAATATATTAGATGAGCATACCGGTACTCATCACACAGGCAATGACGATGGAGATGTTCTTGGACTGGCTTACCAGTTAGATCAACCTGCTGAGGCAAATTCAATATCAGTGTATATTTCACAGCGTTGGAGAAATCCATATGCCAGTACCAGACCTGGTTTTCAATATTTATTTTCAATCTGGTATGTTGATCCTGATGATGAGTTACCATATGAATTAATTGCGTCAGATATGTTTGAGATTACTGAAGAAGATTTAAATACCTGGGTAACCTTACCGCTTCAAAAAGACGGAGAAGTGGAATTCCTTGAACCAGGGTTGTACTATGCATGTATTGAAATGTGGACAGGTGGAGGTGTAAATTTTAATAACAATGAATACAGGTTTACTATTGGACGTGATATGACTAACTATATTCCAGGGAATAAGTCGGTTTCGATAGATAATTATGAAGATCTTACTTTTATTGTTGATCTTCCTATGATAAGATTAAATCTTAACTATTCCGGTGGCCCCACAATTGCACCTGTAACATATAATGTTGATATGAATGCTCAGATTGCAATGAACAATTTTGATCCGGCCAATGATTTTGTAGATGTATCAGGTACTTTTAATGATTGGGGAGGTTCTGAACATATGACCGATGCTGATGCTGATGGTGTTTACACAATTACTATTCCGGATCTATCTTATCTTGAAAATATTGAATACAAGTACAGAATCAATGGGACATCCTCTGAGACAGGATCAAGAGAATATCAAATAAGATACTGGAATGTACTTAATGATTTATATAATAATGAATTAGTTGGTATAGATTTTAAACCAGGCCTGACAAGTGATGTAAATGTTTATCCTAATCCTGCCAGCGATATGTTAAATATTATTGTTAATAATAAAACAAATCAGGATCTGGATATAAGTATTTCAAATATTCAGGGACAGGTAGTTTATCAGAATCATGTTAATTCTGTTATATCTCACCAGGAGAAAGTTGATATTTCCAGGTTTTCAAAAGGTATTTACTTTTTAAGAGTTAATAAAACTGTAAATAAGGTAATCGTACAATAAATACTTCATAAAAGTATATGAAAAACCTCGCCATGGGCGGGGTTTTTTATTTTTACCTCAATTGTAAAAAATACACAGACAAAAAACAAAGCAACACAGATAATGGGTTATGCGGCATAGTTGCTTAATCAGCTGTGCTTGTTTATGTATTATTGGCTGATTATAAGTAAATTGTCATCAATATTCACCTAAAATATTTTACTATGAAAAAATTTACTTTGTTTTTTGTTTTAATTTTTATTGCCTCTTTATCTTTTGGGCAGACCAAACTTAAAAGGGATATAGATCGGGAATATGGGAAAGATTCCTATTATACTGTTCCTGTAAAAAAATCAAACCTTAAAGCCGACGGAGATGTTTTTTTCGTCGAAGAATTCGATTGGGAAGACACCGATGATGTAAAAGGTTGGAAAATGCCCGATGGCTGGTCACAATTTGACAATACCGATCTCGGGGCGGAATGGCAGTGGCGTGCAGGAACTGATAGTATTAGAGGTAGATTCACATTTGAGTTGGGGCATGCTTATTCCGAATCTCCTGAAAATGGATTTTTAGTACTTCCAATGGATGAATACAATTATGTTGATGGTGTTAACAATGATCCGTATTGGAACGTTGATAATACTCTTTATTTTCCTCCTATTGATTGCTCTGATCGCCCATCAGTAGTATTTAAAATGAATCAGTATTTTCGTAATTGTTGTGCCTCAGCATATTCAATGACACTTTGGGTTAGTAATGATGACGGTGTTCACTGGGCATCATGGGATCTTTCTTATGGTACACCAGTAAATGAGTTTTGTTTTCAACCATATGTTGAATTTAATATTTCTGGTGTTAGTGCCGGACAGAGTGATGTGTTAATTAAATTAGAGTGGATCGCTTCACGTCGTTATTTTTGGGCAATTGATGATGTTACTCTTTCTGAAGCCTATCATTACGAATTACAACTGGAAGACCGCTGGGCGTGGTTT